>USIN01000006.1 GCA_900554715.1 uncultured Bacteroidales bacterium | reverse complement strand
TGCGCGCGCTCCTGGCCCGGTGTCTCAACACAATCTACTACAACATGAAGATTGACGGCGGCGAGGCCCGTGTCATCAGTGTTGACCGCGACTTTGTTGTCAAACAATTAGGTAAATAATTAAAACACATTGCTATGGAAGACAAATACAAGATACTGACAAATTATATAAAGCAGTTGAATTTCGCGGCTGACAACTCGCCGGAGTCGTTTTTTGACGATGGCGAAGGTGACGCCCGACTCAAGGTCGACATGAACATGAAAGTCGACGCCGACCGGGAACTCCGCATCTATAAAACAGAGCAGACCGTGACCGTCAGAGCCGTCACCGTCGCGGGTGCAGTCGTCTTTACGGTTTATGCCGTCTGCGGCGCTATCGTGCAGTTTGACAGCTGTGTCGACGAGGATGAGACGCGCCGGCTGATGTCGGACGACGTGGCTCCGAAGGTTTATGACGGCGTGCGCGCGCTCGTGCGCGAGGTGACGGCACGGTCGGGATACACACCCGTCGAACTGGCGCCCCTGGATTTCGATAAAACCGGATATGTCAATCATGATGAGGCGGTTGCGGCACCTGCGCCATTGAGTTTCGACGGGATGATCGCCGGTATCAGAGCGTGTGAGGAAGGCGAGGGATTTCTCAAACTCTATGAAGAGGCATACGGCGCAATCGAGTCGTTCGAGCGGCTCAATGTCTACCGTTATTACCTGACTTTCATGGGTGTGACCGACTATCACGCGCCATTTGAGTATGAGAGGTGTGACGAGGCGAAGCGGCTGATGTTCAGATTTATCGCCGGCAACCGGCATTGCGAGTGGACCCTGTACCGCGAGCCATACGACAATGTGCCCGAACTGATTTTCACTTATAAGGATATATTTAAGAATCAGAAAATCTCGCAACTCAGTCCCGAAGAGTTCAACGAATTGGGCGAAGCGCTGTTCGCCGAGCTGATAACCGAGACATCGCTGTCGCTTTATGAGATAGAGCCATATCTGTCAGAGCTTGACGACAATGCCGAAAAAGGCTTCATCGACTGGAAATATTATCGCAGGGTGACAGGCTACGACCGTCTGGACCCCGAGCAGCAGACGTTTGTCACGGAGCTGCATGAGCGCATCGCGGACTGTGATTACGAGGTAAGTAGTATTAACCCTAAAATGATTGAATGACAATGGAAAAAGATATGTATGCGCTATCTGAGGCGGGAAGACGTGAGACAAATGAAGACCTGTGTGTGCTGCGCGATTTCGGCGACGGACTGCTGTTGGCGGCGGTCATCGACGGCTGCGGCGGCCATCAGGGCGGCGATTATGCCGCGATGCTCGCGGGACGCACGATAGAGAGCTATGTCGCGACCGAGGGGCGTCGTCCTGACGGCGACACGCTGCTGCAGGCCGTAGTCGCGGCAAACAACAATATCATTGCCGGGCAGGTAAATCCGCGGCGCTGCGAGATGCGCTGTGTGGCTACGGCCTGTCTTGTCGACGAAAGCGAGGGGACAGTGCGGCTGCATATCGCCCATGTCGGCGACACACGCCTCTATGCCTACAGCCGCGACGACGACAGACTGACGAAGATGACGCCCGACCACTCGTATGTCGGCCGCATGTTTGACGCCGGGGCGCTGACCGAGGAAGAGGCGCGCCGGCATCCGCGGCGAAACGTGATTTCGCGGTGCCTCGGGTCGCAGGTGCTTGATTCGATGACGCGATATGTGTTCGCCGACACGGTCGAGACCGATGCAGACATGCTGCTGCTCTGCTCCGACGGGCTTTATGACGCCCTGTCGTGCGATGAAATCAAGGCGGCGCTCAGAGCGGGCCGCGACGCGCGCGAGATCTGCGAGCGGCTTGTCGCCGAGGCATATTCGGGCGGCAGCCGCGACAATATATCGGCCATAATAATAAGACTGAGATGAGCGCGCCGATGTTTTACTGCCTGACACTCGGAGCCTTGGTCGTGTCGGTGCTGATTTCAGAGCGTGATATACGGCTGAAGACGACAGTGCGGGGCGTTCTGTTCACGGCGCTGTATGCAGGAGGGTTCTTAGGCCGGATGTATGATGAGATGTACGATTATACCGACTCTGCTTTTACGATAGACATGCTTTATGTGGCGGCGGTTGCTGTCATCGACCTGGCGGCGGTCGCCGTGACGGGTGTGCTGCGATGTGCGGTCTACGGCGAATGGCGGCCGTTCGGGCGCGAGATGGCCGAAGAGGCTGTCGGGTGGGCTTTTGTCTGGCTGATGACGATGGGGTATATCCGGATGCTCAGGAGCCTGCCGGTGTTATATATAGCAGTAGTACCGGCGGTGATGGCCCTGGCGCCGATTGCCGTAAAGCTTATGGATGACAAACGGTCGACGCCGGCGGCATACGTGGCGACGGTGACTTGCCTGACGGTGACGGTCGCGGGGTGGATGCTCTGTTTCAGGGCCGTCATTGTGATGCCCGGTCTGTTGACGGCCATGGGCGTGACGGCCCCGTATCCCGGATATGCGCCCGCGATTGTCGGAGCGGCGATGCTGTTTGCACCCTTATTCATATTTATTTATGCGTTAACGGAAAAAGAATGACTATGGAAAAGATATTTTTTGCGGCCGACCTGCATTTGGGGCATCGCCGTATACTCGAGTTCAAGCCCGGACGGCCTTTTGCCGACAGGGGCGACATAGACGCCCACGACGAGTTTGTCATCGGGCAATGGAATGACACGATAGCGCCCCGCGACCGGGTCTATATTCTCGGCGACCTCTGCCTGAAGAGTGTCGACGGCGCGCGCCGGCTGCTCGAAAGACTCAACGGCCGCAAGTATCTCGTCGCGGGCAACCATGATTCATGTCTCAGAGGGCTCGGCAACTATTTTGTCAAGGTCGGTCAGATCATGACGTTGACGGTCAGACGGGGCAATTACCCGTTTCTCGGGTCGGACCGCGAGATAGTGATGTGTCACTATCCCCTGGCCGACTGGCCCGGGCGCGAGACCGGCGCCATCAATCTTCACGGTCACTGCCACGGGTCGTTTGACGCACTCAACAGAGAGTCGCGTCAGCGCAGGTTTGACGTGGGCTATGACAGCGGGCTCGGGCGCCGCTGCGGCGGCTTCGTATCGCTCGAGGCGATAGAGGAGATACTTAATATCGGGTAGTAAGTTTCACTATTTTAGGGTATTGCGCGGGGCGAATGCCGGATGTAATTTTGCAGTGTCAAAGTTGATGAATAAAAACCCTAAAAATATGAAGAAGATTTCTGTTTTATTTCTGTTGTTGCTGTCGGCGGCTGTAGGACGGGCGTCAGAGCTGTCACTGAGGGTGAATCTCAGCGACGGGCGCACCGAGACCTACAGTCTCGACGAGCATCCGCACATCAGTTTCGACGAGACAAACATGCTCGTCGGTTCTGACAATCTGTCGGCAAGTTACAGCCGCGATGAGGTAAAGTCGTTTGATTTTGTCAGGAAACAATCGTCGAGCATAGACACGGCGATTGGCGAAGAGACGGTCTACAGCCTCAGGGACAATGTGTTTAAATGCGATGGCAAGACCATCACGGTCTACAGCGCGAGCGGCACCGCTGTCGCCGCCGGCGAGGGGAGCGTGTCGCTCGAACCTCTTGCCAGAGGCCTCTATATCATAACAGTAAACAATAAATCAATCAAATATATCAAACGATAATGAAAAAGAGTATCATAGCCGCAGCTTTTTTATGCGCGTTCACGGCAAGCGCAGAAACCGAATATCTTAAAATCGAGCTCAATGACGGCACGGTCAGCACTGTCGCTGTCGGCGATATCAAGGAAATGACTTTCATCACCGAAGAGACTTCGCCTGCCGAAGAGCTTGCCGGCACATACACCGGCACCAACACGGTTGTCGTCGGCGGACAGTTTACCTACACCGCCGAGACCTCGGTCGTCATCACCGCCAACGAAGACGGTACGGTCAATTTTACATGGCAGGAGTATATGCTCGGTGGGACTGTCATGGGGGATCTCACTCTCGGGACATGCACTATCAGCAATATCGCTTATGATGAAGACAAGGGCGGTTTCTACCGTGATTACAGTAACGACGGTCTGACCCAGCATTTCAAGGCCGAGCAGGGCGGTGCGGCGACGATGGACAAGGATTATGCGCTGGGCGCCACGAGCACGATACTCATCGAAAAGACCGACGCGGGCATCAGGGTGAGCAATCCGTTCAAACTCGGTGCGATGCCTTTCCCGATCACAGCAAGCTACGAAGGTAAGAAATGAGATTGATTTCAGGATTAAGTTATCTTTTCATGCCGGCGGCAGCCATACTGCTGTCGGCATGCGAGGGTATATTGGGAGGTATCTATGACGAAGTGCCCGACGAAACGAGACCGACAGTGTCGGGCGAGCTGTATATCGACGCTTCGGACTGGAAGGAGTGGCATTATATCGACCTGCCGTCGCTGAGTGATGCCGTCGCCGCCGACCCCGACTACAACACCTCGTCGGCGTGGCAGACATATACCATCGACATGACCCGTGCTGACGAGGACGACGGCTCGGGCCGCGGCATCTATACCTACTGGTATGACGTCTTCGGCGAGGGCATATCGCGGCGCGAATACCGCGACTTCTACCCGACGGCGGCGCAGGCCGAGCCCGAACGGTGGACATTCGCGGTTCACCGCAACAACGTGCGCACCAACGGCTGCACCGTCGCGGCGACCCGCTATGGCTCGCTCGACGAGCTGCCCGACGACGACAATTATTACAGGAGTCTCGAATTCAAGGGCGACGAGTGGAACGAGAGTGACGTGTGGATCGACCAGGACCGTATGCTTCTCGGTATCATAGGCAATCAGGGAAGCGCGGTCAACACGGTGCTGTCGTCGTGGCTCAGGATAGAGATACCGCCTATGCCGCCGGCATTCACGCCCGACAGCCGTGTGTTTGTTATTCGCCTCGGCGACGGGACTATGGGCGCGCTGCAGTTGGCCGACTATCAGAGTGCGGCCGGCGTAAAGTGCTGTCTGTCGATAAAATACCGTTATCCGCTATGAGACAGAGACTGATGGCGACAGCCTTGACCGTCTTGACGGCCGCGTCGGCGCTGCAGGCCGAAGAAATTCAGGATACAGACAGCGCGTCGGCGAGATTCTTCGACCTCGACGAGGTGGTCGTGACGGGTGTGCGTGTGCCCAAGCTGCTGAAAGACACTCCGGTGCAGACGCGTCTGATAACGATGAAAGAGATACAGCGCAGCGACGCCACCGACATCCAGGACCTTCTGACGCAGGAGATGCCCGGACTGGAATTCACCTATGCGATGAACCAGCAGACCCATCTGAATTTCAACGGTCAGGGCGGACAGAGCGTGCTCTTTCTTGTCGACGGCGAGCGCATGGCCGGCGAGACCATGGACGACGTCGACTTCTCGCGCCTGACGATGTCTAACGTCGACCATATCGAAATTGTCAAAGGAGCGTCGAGCGCGCTCTACGGCAGCAATGCCGGCGGCGGAGTGATAAACATCATCACCCGCAAGGCCGTCAAACCGCTGCGCGTGGCCGCCGACGCACGTTTCGGCCGTCACGGCGACCGCCGTTACAATCTGTCGCTGACGACACGCCGCGGCAGGGTGAGCAACATCCTGACGGGACATTATCACACGACAGACAACTATGACGTCAGAAGCGCGGCCGACCCGGTGACGCGTGTGGTGACGACAATCTACGGCAACCGGGTCGCCAATGTCACCGAGCAGTTAGGCTACACGCCCGTCGACGGACTGAAGCTGACGGCCCGCGCCGGATTTTTCTACCGCCAGCTCAAGCGCGTCGAGGACACTCCCGAGCGCTACCGCAACTATACGGCAGGCCTCAGGGGCGAGTGGCAGATAAGCGACTACGACATGCTCAATGTCTCCTATGCTTTCGACCAGTATGACAAATCAGACTACCGCCGCATCAGCGGTCTCGATGTCAGGAGCTACAGCAATGTCAACAACAGCGTGAGGGCGCTCTACAGCCACACGTTCGGCGACTACCGGACGCTGACCGCCGGCGCCGACTTCATGTACGACTATATGCTCAACACCAAGCTCTCTGACCCGCGGCAGTCGCAGAACTCGGCCGACGTTTTCGCGCAGTATGACCGCATCATCGGCGAGAAATGGGAGGCTGTCGGCGCGCTGCGCTACGATTATTTCTCAGACGGCAAAATGTCAAGGGTAACGCCCAAGCTGTCGGTGCGCTACCGTCCGCGTCATAATGTCAATATCCGTGCCGGCTACGGCATGGGATTCCGCGCGCCGACGCTCAAGGAGAAATATTATGACTTCGACATGGCCGGTATCTGGATTGTCAGGGGCAATCCGTCGCTGCGTCCCGAAAGCAGCCACAATTTCACGCTGTCGGCCGACTATACCGAAGGCAACTGCCACGTGACCGTGTCGGGCTATTACAACGACATACACAACCGTATAGCCACCGGCGTGCCGTATTATCTCCCCACTGACCCCCACCAGCTTTATCTCGATTATGTCAACCTGCGTCACTACACTGTCGCCGGCTGCGAGGTAGCGCTCAAGGGCCGCTGGATCAACGGCCTGTCGGCGTCGCTGACGTATGCCTACACCGACGAGCATCTTGCCGAAGACCGTGACGGCAACACAATCAACAACCAGTATATACCGGCGCGTCCCCACTCGCTGACGGCGCGTGCCGACTGGGAAAAAACTTTTGCCGACGGATATACGCTGACCGCATCGCTCAATGGCCGCGTGCTGTCGGGGGTGAGCAATGTCGAATACCGCGACTATTATGACATCGCCGCCGGGACGGTCAGGGTCGACTATCCGGCCTATACATTATGGAAACTGTCTGTCAGCCAAACTCTGAGTCGTTATGTCAAGGTCAGTCTGGCAGTCGACAATCTGTTTAACTATAAACCTAAGTATTACTACCTCAATTGCCCGCTGACCGACGGCACGGCCTTCATGGCGGGCGTGAGCATTGATTTTTACTGATTATGACTACAAAAAAATATCCGGGTAAAGCCCTGGCATCGTTTCTTTTAGTGCTGTTTACCATGCCTTTGGGGCATGCGGCGATGATACTGATGGAACACTGGCTCGAGCCGGCGACGCTGCATGTATGCGCGTTTCTGCTCGGTCTCGCCGGTCTGCTCATCACAGTCACGGGCGTTTTTGTCAGAGGCGATCTCAAACAGACTCTCTGCGGCCTCTTCGGCGGTCTGCTGTTCTGGACAGGCTGGGTCGAATTCCTTTTCCAGTATTACGCCGACCGCTATGGCATGCAGCCCTATGTCGACGAGCTGACCGGCAAGGTGACACAACCCGAATATATGATACTGCCGGCGACGTTCGGTTTCATGATGATGTTTCTGCTGCTCTATATGTTCAGCATACGCTCGGGCTGCAACTTCTTCAACTGGTGTCAGAAAAAGCTTTTCGGGAGCCGTCGCGACATCATCGTGGCGCGTCCGATAACGCGCCACACGTCGATAGTGACCTTCATGGAACTCAACCTGATGATGTGGGCTTGCTATGTGCTGCTGATGTTCTGTTATGACACCGAATTCCTGGGCGACACCCATCCGGTGACCATTGCGATTGCCGTCGGCTGTCTCATCGGGTCGATGTTTATCTTCCTGAAACAGCTGCGCATAGCCTCGTGGGGTGCCAATATCAGGATGTCGATAGCAACGGTGCTGACATTCTGGACCTTTGTGGAGGTGCTCGGCCACATAGGAATCATGAAGGAGATATGGGTCGAGCCGATGGAGCATGTCGGAGTCATGACGGCGCTCGCGGTGCTGTTTGTCGCCCTCGGGGGCTACACGCTTTATGCTGCGTTTAAAAAGAACTGAATAAAATCAGTATCTTTGTGCTGTCGATAAAAAGTAAGCGTCTGTGAATTTCCGCCGCCAGCATAAACTGTCGTCATTAGGTGTCTGCTTCTTCCTGGTGATGTTCTGTGTGTCGGGCATTATGCTCAACCACACAGACGCGCTTGCCGACTGCGAGGTGAGTCGCGCTCTGCTGCCGCCATTCTACCGTTATAAAGACTGGAACGGCGGACTGCTGCGGGGCACGACGGCCATTTCAGACGGCCGGATTGCCATCTATGGCCGAAACGGCATTTGGCTGACAGACAGCGCCGGGCGTTCGTTTGCCGATTATAACGCCGGCATACTCGAGTCAGCGCATCACCGTAATGTAAGGGCACTCGTGAAAACAGGTGACGGAACGCTTTTCGCCGTGGCGACGACGGGGCTTTACCGCCGCGACGCCCGACGGGGGGAGGAGAGATGGAAAACTGTCGAGATAGCCTGCTGCGGTGGCGAGGCTTTCAGCGACGCTACGGTCAGGGGCGATACGCTTGTGGTTGTCGGGCGCTCGGCCGTGTATGTGGCCGTCAGGCCGTGGCGGAAGTTCGAGAAAATCATTCTTGCGGCGCCCGATGGCGGTGAGCGGCGCGGGTTGAGCGCGTTCAGAGCCGTGTGGCTGTTTCACAGCGGTCAGATCTTCGGACTGCCGGGTATACTGGTAGCCGACACGGTTGCTGCGATACTTATATTCCTCTGTGTGACAGGCCTGATGATAACGTTGTTGCCCCGGCGCATCAGACGGCGCGGACCGACTCCGCGATTAGTGACGACGCTGCGCCGCACCCTGTCGTGGCACAATCGGACGGGTCTCTACACGATTGCGCTGACGCTGGCGATATGCGTGACCGGATGGTGTCTGCGTCCGCCGGTGTTGATAGCTCTCGCGACGGCGAAAACGAAACTCGAGCGCGGCGAAGACGCCGGCAATCCGTGGCACGACCGTCTGAGGATGGTGCGCTACGACGAGACCGGCGGCTGTTGGCTGCTGTCGACATCAGAAGGCTTTTATGCTCTGACGTCGCTGCGCGCTCGGCCTCAGCGGCTTGAAAGCCAGCCGCCTGTGAGCGTTATGGGTCTGAACGTTTTCGAGAGCGGAGAAGAGTGTGCCTGCGGCGAGTGGCTTGTCGGTTCGTTCAGCGGGATGTTTGTGTGGAACTGCGCGACGGGTGACGTGAGGGATTATTTCACCGGTGAGGCTGTGTCGCCGAAGCCGGGGCCACCGTTCGGGCGGACGGCAGTGTCGGGATATAGTGCTGATTTCGGCAGGAGGAGAGAGGCTTGTATCGTGACCTTTGACCGCGGTGTCATCGCGGGAGCGCTGCCCGCACAGCCCGAGGCGTTAGAGACGCTGCCGATGTCGCTGGCTAATGTCGCGCTCGAGGTGCATACCGGCCGCATCTATTTCGGCAATGCGGCGACATGGTTTTTCGTCTTCATCGCCGGCGGGGCGGCTGCCTGGAGTCTCGTCACGGGCCTGTTGCTCGCGCTTAGAAAGAGGAAGAGAGGGAAGCGAAAGATAAATAGATAATTACAGAAATCATGGGAATATATTTCAGAAAATTCGTAGTTTTGCAGCATGGAACATTCTGAATTAGAATTATTGCTCAATCATTTGGTGGCATTGCCATCCGAAACTGAGTGGGTTGAATTCAAACATAATTTTCACTCAAAGGAAGAAATCGGAGAACGAATTTCGGCCTTGGCAAATAGTGCTTCACTGCTTTCAAGGCCCTATGGATACATTGTTTTTGGAGTGGAAGATTGCACTCATAATATCATCGGTACTTCGTTTAATGCCAAAAGTCAAAAGGTTGGCAATGAAGAATTGGAAAACTGGTTGGTGTCGAGATTGAATCCGAGAATTGATGTGGAGTGTTATGAATTTGTTTCCCATAACAAGCATATATCCATGTATCGAATACCGTGTGCCACTGACAGACCGGTAACGTTCCTTCATACTGCATATATCAGAGTCGGCTCGCTAACGAGAAAACTTATGGACTTCCCTGAAAAAGAGGCAAAGATTTGGAAGCACAACAGGAGTAAGTTATTACATCAAACAATGGCTAAGTCATGTCACAACATTCATGAGGTGATAAGCCTTCTGAGTGTTGAGACATATTTCGACCGTTTGAATATGCCGTTGCCACAGACATCGGAGGGCATTATAGGGCGGTTCATCTCAGAGCGTTTTATTGCGCCTTCAGAGGTCGGCTATGATATAACCGAGCTTGGTGCATTGCTCCTTGCTAAAGATTTCAGGCAGTTTGAATCGCTTTATAGAAAGGCCATCCGTGTGATTGTTTATAGAGGTAAGAACAAGGTTGAAACTATCCGAGAGAAATGTTTCGAGCAAGGTTATGCTCTTTGCTTTCCTCAAATGATTGATTGGATCAACGGTCAGTTACCCGCCAACGAGGAGATAGGGAAGGCTCTCAGAACCGACGTCAGGATGTATCCCGAAATAGCGATAAGGGAAATCGCGGCCAACATGATAATCCATCAAGATTTTAATGTTCTTGGATTCCCGATGGTTGAGATTTATTCTGACCGAGTGGAGATTTCATCTCCCGGCCAGCCACTTATCAGTACAGATCGGTTCATAGATGCCTATCAGTCGCGCAATGAGGAACTTGCTGATGTCATGCGGCGAATGGGCTTTTGCGAGGAAAAAGGGAGCGGCATGGATAAAGCGGTCGAAGCAATAGAACAATATCAGCTTCCTGCTGTCAAATATCGAGTGTCGGACATTCGCACAACGATAGTTTTAAGTGAATATCGGGAATGGAGTGATACCACACGCGAAGAACGTGTACAGGCCTGTTATCAGCACGCCTGTCTGAAATATCTTTCTAACGAAATGATGACAAACAAATCTTTTCGCGCTCGAATGGGCGTCACCGATAAGAATTATACCGCAATATCGGGTGTAATAAAAGAAACCCTGGAGCGAGGACTTATCAAGGTCGGTACCCCTGAAGGAACCAATCGCCGGGATATTGCCTACATACCGTCATGGGGCTAATTTCATGTCGGTTCATGTCAAAACATGGTAAATGAGACACATGACCTGAACGCTAATTTTTATCATTCCCGCTAATATCTAATGCGTTATAGTGGAAGTCTTTCATGTTGTGTTCATGTCAAATATTTACTATGCTCCACTTGCTCATAGTTTGAAAGTATCGTGATAAGGGTATTTTTTCACAGCTCACCACCTTTCTCCTGCGCACTTTCAGGAGAAAGAGATTGATGCAATGCCACGCTCGAGGTCGAGGAGGTAACGCTTGACGGCGAGGCCGCCGCCATAGCCTGTGAGCGAACGGTCGACGCCGATGACGCGATGACATGGTGCAAAGATAGATATGGCATTGGCGCCGTTGGCATTGGCGACCGCGCGGACGGCTTTCGGGATGCCTAAGCCGGCGGCCATTGCGCCGTATGATATTGTCTCGCCGTAAGGTATAGTCATGAGCCGTTGCCAGACGGCTTTCTGAAATTCTGTGCCGGTGAAGAGCAGGGGCAGGTCGAAAACACGACGTCGCCCCGAGAAATATTCGTCGAGCTGCGCTACGGCTGTTTCGAGCAGGGGCGACGTGCCTTCGGCAAAGCAGGCGCCGAGATTGCGCGACAGACGTCTGACGATAAGGTCGTGACGCTGTCCTGTAAGCCAGTCGCACATGCAGAGGCTGCCGCCGAAGGAGCCGAGCACGAGGCGTCCGCAGGGTGCGTCGTAGACGCGGATTGTTATGACATTGTCAGACATGAGATTGCGGTGCGTCGGGAGTGTATTCGTTAAACCATGCACGCTCGCCAAAGGGTTTCTTTTCGGCGGCACTGTGCAGGGGCTCGGCTGCGACGCCGACCGGAAGGAGGCAGATAAGACGGTATGGGTCAGGCATTCTGACGACGGCTCTCAGAGGCTCGAGACAGTTGCGTATGCCGCCCTGATACCAGCATGATTCATAGCCAAGCGACTTTATGGCGAGGAGCATGTTCTCGACGGCGGCCGAGAAGTCTTCGATGTTGTAGTTATGACCGTCGACACCGGGAATCTCACGGGTGAAAATGAGGATGAAGGCCGGAGCGGTGTCGCATGACGGACGTCGGAATATCTGTTTTATCCGGGCGACTCTGTCGGGGTCGTCGACGGCGACGAAGGCTGTTGTCTGGCGGTTGCATCCCGAGGGTGCGGCGATGCCTGCGCGGAGAATGGTCTCAAGGTCGTGGCGCGGCACGGGGGTGCCGGTGAAGAGGCCGCGGTAGCTCGAGCGGCTGAAGATGGTCGAGAGAGTTTCGTTGCGGTGTGATGTATCGGTCATGATTAATCTTGTCTGTCAATGTGGCTGATGATGCGGTCGAACTGTTCGTCGCGGAGGAGGTCGGCGCGCTTGTGCCAGTCGCTTATCTCGCGCTCACACTCGCGGCGGTCTGCGGCGTCGAGGCCGGGATTGTCTTCGAGATATTCCTCGAGCATCTTTGCTATGGCTCCGGCTCCCCGCCAGTCGCCCGAGCAGTAGGCGTCGGTGAAGAAATCGACCGCCTTGTCGGTGTCGCGGCGGCAGCCGATGCCGTCGGCATACAGCCATCCCATGCGGAAAGAATGGCTGTCGGGATCGAGCCGTACGGCGACTGAGGTCCAGTGGAACAGGCGCTCCCGCGAGTCGGGGTCGTCGAGATATTCGGGCATGACGATGTTCCAGTAGTAGTCGCTGAGGTGACGGGCTACGTCGGCGCGGTCGTCGCCCGCGTCATACAGCAGTGAACGGTATCTGTCGGATTTGCTCATGTCAGCGGGCCGTGAGATCATAGCGGAGAATGTTGCGTGTCAGGCCTCCGTACTTGCTGACTGTCGCCGTGATTTCATAGCCTGCGGAAGTGAAGTTGGCGAGGCTGTGGCGGTTGTCGGGCGAGACGGTTGCGAGAATCTGCTTTGCTCCGGCCTCGCGTGCCTTTTCAGCGGCGCGGTCTATGAGTATGCGCTGCAGCCCGTAGCCGCGCCAGTCGGGGGCCACGAAAACGGCATCGAAGGTGAATGAGGTTTTCTTCTCATCGTCAGAGCTTTCGGCGAGATTGCGGTCGCTGACACGGCCGATGACAATGGCGGCAACGGCGACGAGGCGGCCGTCGGGAGCGAAGATGCCGGGAACGATGTCGAGGTGGAGCGATTCGAGCAGTTCGTTGCGCGAGAGCGGATAATATATGTCGGGGTCGGGCAGCGCGTCGGTGCATTGGCGCTGGAGGTCAAGTATTTCGCTCAGATTCTCGAATGTCAGATCTCTGAGAGTGAATTGTTTGCCCTTTGACTCGAAGGTCACCGGTTCGTCGGGCTCTTTCATCGACAGGTCGTTGAGGTAGAGACGGTCTTTGAGATATTCGGGCGAGAACATATATTTGCTGAATGGGATGCGGTTGCGCCAGTCGGGTCCTCCTTTGTGGCGCCGGTGGGCGGTCCAGGCGTCGTAGAGCTTGAAAATCTGGACGTAAGACGACGATGTCGGGAGGATATAGTTCTCCTGGATGTAGGGGTTGTTGACGAAGATGAAGAAGCGGTAGCCGAAGAGGTCGTCGAGGTCTTCGATCTCGGCGATGTGGTGGCGGTAGAGAAGGTAGAGGTTTTCAAAGAAGGTGCAGTAGTGGGCGACCTCGACGCTGCGGACGTCTTTCCAGAGTTCGCGGCAGGCGTCGGGAGCGGTCTCGTGGCGTTCGAGGACGTCGTAAACTTTCATGAGGCGGTCGCTGTCGTGGAAGTAGTTGTTGAGGTCGATGAGCATGTCGCTGCAGGTGACGTCCTGGCCGTTTTTGAGTTCGACGGCGATAAACATTGTGCCGAGGAGGGTGACGGCGAGCGAGAATATGCCGACGGAGGCCTCTTCGCCGGTCCTGAACCAGGCTATGACCGACAGACACAGCAGAATGAGCAGTATCGAGGCAAGAATGATGAGAAGCTTGATTTTGTTGTCGTATCTGAATCGTGCCATGGGATAGATTTAAGTCTAATTTCCACAAAGTTATTTATTTTTTTCAATATTGCAAAGAGAAACAGAAGAACATAATGACAGAAGAGGCACGCGGAGATTTAGGGGGGGATAAAAGGACAGAAAGGCGCCGATATGATGGATAAGGATTTTTTTGCGACCACAACGGCGCGTCTGAGACGCATAGCTGTTTTTTTCTGATTGTCCCGGACTTAGTCATAACCTCGCATGCGGTGACATCGACGCTCCTTTAGCAACGCACAATCAAGGCCATAAGAACGACGTAAGGTCGGGCGGTGGTATAAGGCGCGGAAGCTTACTATTCGCTATCATTGGGAATATGTTGAAGCAATTAATAATGCCCGGGAAAGATTTTTATCTTGGTAATTCGGTATTTAATTATAACTTTGTATTTTTGACATGATGAATTATACTGATTTATAATATTGTAGCAGTCACCGAAAAATGAAATTAGAGACTTTGATAGCAGAATGCACCGCGTATGACTTTAAATTACAGCTTGAGTAAAAGAAGCCTAAAAGTTGGTTGAAAAGCATTTGTGCTTTTGCTAACGGACTGGGTGGCTCGCTTTTCTTTGGGATAGACAATGAGGGTATTGTAAAAGGACTTGAGAATATACAGCATGTTTGTGAAATTATCAGCAGTAAGATTCGTGATTATATGGATCCGTTGCCAGATGTTGAAATGCTGCCTTATAGAATTGAGGGTCTTGATATACTCAGAGTGAGAGTCATGCCGGGCAGTTACACTCCTTACTATTATGTCGGTGACGGACAGCGTATAGCTTTTGTGCGTGTGGGTGATGAGAGTTTGCCTGCAACGGCAGAACAAATGGTACGGCTGGTATTGAAGGGCTCAAATAAAACGTTTGATTCATTGCACACAGATTATAGGGTCGAAGACTATTCTTTCACTATATTGTCTAATACATTCAAAGTTCGTACGGGTCAAGACTGGAACAAAAAATATCTCTTGTCGTTTGGTCTTGTTACGAACTCGGGATGTCTTACCAATGCAGGCTCTTTGTTTGCCGATGATTGTCCTTTATGGCAATCAAGGTTGTATTGTACGAGATGGAATGGTCAGATAAAGGGCGACGCAATAAACGATGCCGAATTCACCGGCAATGTTTTGATGTTGCTTCGTGAGGCGATGAATTTTGTGAAATCGAATACAAGGAGAGGATGGGAAAAGCTGCCCGACGGTCGAAAAGATAAACCAGAGTATGCTGAACGTGCTGTTCTCGAAGCAATAGTTAATCATTTTATACACCGAGACTATACAGTAATGGGAGGAGAAGTACATCTCGATATTTATGATGACCGTCTGGCAGTCACTTCTCCTGGCGGAATGTATAACGGTTTACTTATTCAAGATTTAGATATTCAGGAAGTTTCATCGGAGAGGCGTAATCCGATACTCGCAAATGTTATGGCGCAATTGGATTATATGGAAAAGCGTGGAAGCGGACTTACACGCATTTGTAATGAAACTATGGTCCTTCCCGGATATAAAGATGAGTTTAAACCTGTATTTAAGTCGACCCCGACTCAATTTCAAACTATAATTTTTGCATCTGTCGAAGTGTCGGATGTCGGAGATGTGTCGGAGATGAAAGTGACTGTGCGCCAGCAGAAAATATTGGATATTATCAGGCAGTCTCCGACAATAAGCGGACGGCGGATGTCGGAGATGTTGTCGGTGAGCCAGCGCACGGTCGAACGTGACTTGGCGTCTTTGCAGAAAGTTGGAGTGTTGAAACGTAAAGGAAAAGATAATGCAGGAATGTGGGTCGTGATGTTGTGAAATAGAGAGTCTTGAGAGGGTATGGGATTGGCTTAGTGCCTGTAAATGCACAATCGAGAATATAATGAGTGAAGAATAAGGTATATAAATCGCTATATAAAAACTTGTATTCTTGTATGTCTATGTTTTTGTGTTTATCTTGTGCGGAGACAGACCGGAGATGCAGTTTTGTTAAGTTTTTTGGGGAAATTTAAACATTTTGCGGGTTTTGTTTGGTGGTGTGAGTTATCTGTGCTATATTTGGCCCCGAATAAAACACTTTCTTCTTTTTTCCATTAACTGCTGTTAGTAATGACCTGATTGTTGGCGAAACGTTGAGAGTTTTAAGAAATCAGACATTACGAATACCAGTTGGAAAATCGACCTGAATCATACCATGCGCTCCCATACGCCATATCCGGCAGAATAGTAATCATGCTTGTCTGCTGTATTCTCGCTCTGTCGGCGCTGACGGCGCGGGCCGCTGACGATGCCGGCGCCAGAATGGTGTCGAGCGTGACGTTTGTGGTTAACGGCAGCGATATTGACGCGAACTATGGACGCAACGCGGAGTCGCTCGACAGGATAAGGTGTTTCCTCGATTCGATTGCGCGCGATTCGTTCCCTGCGATAACGAGCATTGAGTATACAGGCTATGCGTCGCCGGAGGGTCCGGCGGCGGCGAACGCGCTGTTGGCGCGCAAGCGTATGGCCGCACTCGAGGATTTCGTGATGAAGGCGGCGACGGCGCCGCTGCCCGATGAGATTTCGCGCTCGTATGAGGTGAAAGGTATGTCGTCGCTGGCCGAGGTGATTGAGAATTCGGATATCGCTCACCGCGAGGAGGCCATGAAGATTCTCGGCGACGAGACGCGGTCGGACGAGGTGAAGATAAACAGGCTGCGACGGGCGCGCGGCGGCCGGATATGGCGCGAGATTGTGCCTCTGCTCGAGGAGTTGCGCTATGCTTCGGTGACGTTCAATTATGTGTCGTCCGAGGAGATAACGCGACTGCTGTCGGGAAAGCTTATAGACCCTGTTTGCGTGACAGAAACCGAAGAAGTAAATGAGCCGGAAACCGAAATAATGGCATCAGCCGATACGGTTGATTCAAATTATCCCCCCGTATCAGTCTCACGCAGACCGTTTTATGCTTCGCTTAAGACCAACGGGCTCTATGACCTGCTGCTGATACCGAGCGTCGGCGCCGAGGTGTGGCTCGGCAAGATGATGAGCGTCAACGCAAACTGGTCGTATGCGTGGTGGAGCAAGAACCGCCGTCACAACTACTGGCGCTACTATGGCGGCGATATCGCAGTGCGCCGCTGGTTTGGCCGCAAGGCTGCCGAAAAGCCTCTGACGGGTCATCACATCGGTCTCTATGCCCAGATAATGACATACGATTTCGAACTCGGAGGCAAGGGTTATATGGGCAATAAATATAACTATGGCGGCGGCGTCGAATATGGCTTCTCCCTGCCTTTGGCGCGGCGTTTCAATATTGATTTCACTGTCGGCGTCGGCTACCTCGGCGGCGAGTATTATGAATATACGCCCATCGACGGCCACTATGTATGGCAGGCGACCAAGCAGCGCCGGTGGTTCGGGCCGACAAAGGCCGAGGTGTCGCTCGTGTGGCTCATAGGCTACGGTAACAAGAACAAACCGAAAGGAGGAAACCAGGCGCTATGAGACTATTCCGACTATATCTGCCGGGGCTTATTATGCTCACGGCGCTGACCGGCTGCGAGCACAAGGACTTGTGTTTCAATCATCCCGAACATGCGGCGCGCTATGACACACGCATCGCGGCCACGTATGACCTGAGCTGGGAAATGCGCGGTCCAGAAGGCCCGGACTGGAGAGCCGATTGGCCCGCGGGATTTGGTGTCAGCTATGAGTCGCTCAATCCCGTGACGCCCGAAGGCCTGTGTGTCAACTCATACAGCGCGGGCGGCGGTACGCTGACGCGCCACCTGCCTGCCTCCGGCGGCCGGGTCGAGATGGCGCCCGGCATCAACTCGGTGCTGATGTATAACGACGACACCGAATTTATTGTCTTCGACAACCTCAACAGTACGGTTTCGGCCAAGGCGAGTACGCGTTCACGCTCACGCTCGGGCTACAAAGGCAACAGTCTCGACCCCGACGGTGAACCTGAGAAGACGATAACGACGCCCGACTATCTCTTCGGCCACTACATCGGGGAATATGACCAGAAGGCGTCGGCCGACGCACCGACGGTCGAAGTGACGTTGCATCCGCTTGTGTTCACCTACTATGTAAGATATGAGTTTGCCGGCGGCATCGAATATGCCGGCATCGCCCGCGGGGCGCTCAGCGGCATGGCCGAGTCGGTCTATCTCTACGACGGCCACACGGGCAAGGAGCGCGCCACGATACTCTATGACTGCAAGATACACGACTGGGGTGTCGAGGCTGTCGTCAACTCGTTCGGTGTTCCCGACTATCCGAATTCGGTCTATTCGCGCAGCGACGGCTTCTTCGGACTCAATCTCGAGGTGAAACTCAAGAACGGCAAGACGTTGAGCTTCGACTATGACGTAACGCAGCAGGTCGCACTTCAGCCCCACGGCGGCGTTATCGTTGTCAAGGGCCTTGAAATCAGCGATGAAGACGGCAATGAATCGGGTTCGGGCTTTGATGTCTCGGTCGACGGGTGGGGTGAATATGAAGACGTCGTCATAGACTTGTAATCGAGTAAGTATCAACCAATATATTTATTAACTTAAAAAATCAATTGTATGAAAAAATCCCTGTTTTTAATTGCAGTAAGTGCATTCGCGCTGGCATCGTGCTCAAACGATGAGGTAGTCGATATGCAGAAACAGACAGCCATCGGCTTCGACAGCTATGTCGGCAAGACGACAAGAGCGACTGATGCGACGATGGCATCTTTGTCAGAGATAAGTGTCTACGGTTATATCGGCGAGGCAACACCCCTTAAAATCTTTGATGCCCAGAAGGTGACTAAATCAGGCACGGAATGGACTTATTCTCCTCTGCAGTACTGGGCAGCCGGCAAAAGCTATTTCTTTACCGCCATCGCATCGCCTCTCGGAGAGGGTAACACACAGTATACCTATAACTGGGCGGCGGACGCAGATCTGCCTACAGAAACCGAGGGTTTTTATGGCACAGGTACAATAGCGTTCAACAACGGCGCCGATAAAGCCAAAGGCAACGAGGATCTTGTCTATGCATACGCAACCGCACAGACGGCTGACCCTCTGACGGCAAGTCCAGGCACTGTACAATTTGATTTTAAACATGCTCTTTCGCGTGTGAAATTCACATTTAACAACGCAATGGGCAGCGATTCTTACAGTATCAAGGTCTATGATCTGCAGATTAACAATTCTGCCGCTCAGGCATCTCTGACGCTCGGTGCAGAAAATCCTGTGTGGACAGGGCATACCAGCGAGGCTACGCTTGTTTTGCGCAACAATCTGTTTAATCCGTCGTCACAGACAGCTTTAAACACAGCCAATGTCGTCAGCGGAACGAAATTCATCATTCCCGAGAGCGAAAAGGCTCTTTCGATTACATTTAAAGTTGACTTGATGATCAACGGCACTCTCATCGATACGTATACCCACAGCGAGGTTGTGCTTCCCGCAACAACATTCCAGAACGGTCACAGCTATAACTTCATCGCCGAACTCAATCCCCAGAATATCGACCCCGACCAGCAGATGTTCCCCATCGAGTTCAACGTACAGTCTGTAGCGGGCTGGGTAGAAGATCCGAATATTCCTGTCACACTCCCCGAAAAAGAATAACAACAGTAATCAGCCATCAGAATATACCGGCCCGACGAAGCCGGGCCGGTATATTTTTCAAATAACAATCATATAGACAAACGATGAAATTCTATCAGGCGCTGCCAATGCTGTTTATAGCCTTGTCGTCGTGTGGCGACGACAGCCGGTCGACCGACCCCGAGGCTCTCGGACAAATCGCTTTCGGTGTGACGGAGACGCCGGTCGATTCGCGTTCTGCTGCGGTCGACTGCACGCCTGACGAGATGACGCTCATGCCCGACGCGGGCTGCGGCGACATCACTCCCATAACGACCTATATCACTGTCGACGACATGTCCGCGCCAGAGCGGGCCGGCCGCGGCACGCCCATAACGGGCACAGGCAATCTCGGTGATTTCAGCATCTATTCATTCTATTACCGCTCGGCCGATGCCTCGCCTGTGACGTTCTTCGCTAACGAGTCTACTAAGAAAGAAGGCGGCATATGGACGACAGTGACCAAGTACTATTGGCCGACAGTGCAGGGCTCAACCCTGACATTCAGAGCCATGACCGGCATAGACGCCGAGGGCGTCACTGTGGCTCCGTCGGCATTGACGCCCGGTGAGCTCGAGATAGA
>USIN01000005.1 GCA_900554715.1 uncultured Bacteroidales bacterium | reverse complement strand
AACAATGAGACATGCGACGAAGTCATCTTCGGTTTCCCCGCCTCGCAGGGCTATTCATACTGGCAGTATCAGGGCGATACATACTGGTGGACTGTTCCCGCTCGTGCCCGTTATTACTTGAATGACCGCAAGGCCAAAGCCGGTGACCACAACACCAAGTATGCCGCGTCTCCTTCCTATGACCTCAACGGCAATCTCTATACATACGAACTCGGCATGCCGGTGCAGAATTTCAGAAAATATCCCGGCGACGAGCGCATGAAGCTTTACCGCAATCTCGGCGAGAGCAAGCGTGAGGGCATGTTCCTCTTCGGCTATCTCGAATATATCGACGAGAACGGCAAGAAAGCCCGTGTCCGCGCTCCCGAGCAGCCCTATGACCTCTATATCCGTGACGCAGTCGGCAACTTCCAGGGTATGGCGCCCGACAAATGGCCGGCAAACAAGACCAGCACCCTTAGGAACGGCGACCACAACTCGGGATGGCATTTTGCCAAATATCCTTTCTACAGCGACGATGACGCCCACCAGATGGAAAGCGACTACACCGAGATACGCCTTCCCGAAGTTATCTACTCGCTTGCCGAATGCAAGCTGCGTTCGGGCAAAAAGGCCGACGCCGCCAGACTTCTCAACAGCGTGCGCCGCCGCAATTATCCCGCCGAAAACTTCGATGAGGTGCTCTATTCGCCCGAAGGCAAGGCACAGCTCGACGAAAAAGAGATGCTTGCCGAGTGGGGCCGCGAGTTCTTCGCCGAGAGCCGCCGCCGTATCGACCTGATACGTTTCGGCAAATTCAGCACAGGCACATGGTGGGACAAAACCCCCGACGCCTCGCGCGACACCGAGATATTCCCGATCATGCGCCCGATTCTCAACGCCAATCCCGCGCTTGTCCAGAATCCCGGCTACAGCAAGTAATGTTTCACAATATCACTGAAAGACAATGAAACTCAGAAAACTGATATATACCATGACCGGCGCGGCCCTTCTCGCCTCGATGTCGGCATGTGAGGATGAGAAAGACCTCATCATCATCGAAGGCAATCTGCCGATCAAGACCTCGACTCTCTATATGGTCGGCGACGCCACTCCCAACGGCTGGAGCATCGACTCGCCGACACCTCTCGAGCCGAGCGCCGACGATGTCCTGGTGTTCTCGTGGGAGGGCAATCTCAATCCCGGCGAGATGAAACTATGCCTCACCACAGGCAGCTGGGATGCGGGCTTTATCCGCCCGATGAACAGCGGCGAGGAGATTGGCCGTGAGGAAATCGTCGACGCCGAGTTCCAGATGCACGCCGGCGACCCCGACGAGAAGTGGCGCGTCACCGAAGCCGGTCTCTACCGTCTGACATTCGACCTTCGCAACTGGAAGATGAGCAGCAGCTATCTCGGCGGTCAGGAACTGCCGCCTGCCGAGCCTATCGCTACCGATGTCCTCTATATCGTCGGTGACGCCACTCCCAACGGCTGGAACATCGACTCCCCCACGGCTCTCGAGAAAAAGTCTGACTATATCTTTGAATATGACGGCAAGCTCACCGTCGGCGACTTCAAGGCATGTATCGCCACCGGCAGCTTTGATGTCAGCTTCGTGCGTCCTGCGAGCGACGGCGTTAAGATCGACCGTTCGGGTGTCGAGAACGACAGCTTTATCTTTGTCGCCAATCCAGACTACAAATGGCATGTGGCCGAAGGCGGCATCTATCATCTGACGTTCGATCTCGAGCACTATAAGATTACAGCCGAGTTCAAAGAGGCTCTCTCTGACGAGAAATATCCCATCGAGAGCGAGACCCTTTATATGATCGGCGACGCCACTCCCGGCGGCTGGAGCATGGACGACGCGACGGCCTTCACACGCGACGCCGCCAACAAATATATCTTCACATGGGAAGGCGAGCTTGTCGAGGGCAACATGAAAGCCTGTCTCGCTCCCGACGGTACGTTCTCGTGTCCGTTTATCCGCCCGGCAGCGGCCGGTGTCGAGATTTCGGCCGATGGCGTCGCCTCGCCTGACTTCGTCTACACGACCGGTCCCGACGACCAGTGGCGTGTCACCGCCGCCGGCAGATACCGCATCACCTTCGACCTCGAGCACTGGACAATAGCCGTGAAGACAGCAGGCTCGGGCAGTGATGATAAGAAACCCATCGAGACGACGACCCTCTATATGATCGGCGACGCCACACCCGGAGGCTGGAGCATGGATAACGCCACGCCTTTAACGGCTGACGCCTCAAACAAATATGTCTTTACCTGGGAGGGCAGACTTAACACAGGCAACATGAAGGCCTGTCTTGAACCCGACGGCACGTTCTCATGTCCGTTCATCCGCCCTGCATCGGCCGGAGTCGAGATTTCAAAGGCAGGTGTCGCTTCATCTGACTTTGTCTACACGACGGAGCCTGATGACCAGTGGACTGTCACCGAGGCAGGCGACTACCGCATCACCTTCGATCTCGAACACTGGACCATCACTGTCAAGGCACTCGGCGGCAGCGACGAGAAAGCTCCGCTCGAATCGGCGACTCTCTATATGATCGGCGACGCCACACCCGAAGGCTGGAGCATGGACAACGCCACGGCATTTACTTCGACCGAGAAATATATCTTCACATGGGAAGGCGAGCTCAAGACCGGCGAGATGAAGGCCTGTCTCGCACCCGACGGAACATTCTCATGTCCCTTCCTGCGCCCGACGGCAGACGGCTGCGTCATTGACGACAAAGGCGTGGCTTCGCCCGACTTCGTCTACACGACCGGTCCTGACTATAAATGGCGCGTCACCAAAGCCGGCCGCTATAGAATAACATTCAACCTCAAAAACTGGACAATCGAGGCTAAAGCCCTCTAAATCTATATCATTATGATTAAAAAAATGACAATATCCGCCGCTGTGCTCGCCGCTGCCGTGATGCTGGGAGCATGCAATGACGACATTGAAATGCGCCGTCCGCCAAAATTCGAGCTGCCCGAGCTCCCGACGGTCGAAGACATACACACCTATAAGGCTCCTCTCTACTGGAGCGTCTATGAATACTGTTATGAACTCGAGCGTCAGGGCATCGCCGAGGCTGATATGGACATCTCGTCTGAAGAATGGGACAAGATCATCGACTGGGTAGCCAAAGACCTCAAGCCATACGGCTACGACATGATCTGCACCGACGGCTTCATACCTATGCTCGCCAAAGATGCGTCGGGCTATATGACCCATTACGGCTCGATGGCGCTGAAGGACCTCGTTGCCAGATGCAAGGCCAAAGGTCTGAAAGTCGGCGTCTATGACAATCCGCTCTGGATTCATGGTCCGCGCGAGACCGTCATCGAAGGCACAAACCATAACTTCGGCTCGCTCTACTACAACGGCTCGACCGAGGTGATGAATCCCAAGGCCAATGACCTCTGGTTCCACTGGGTTGTGGCCGACCATGCCGGTGCCCGCGAGTATATCGACGGCTTCTTCAAGCACTATGCCGACCTGGGCATCGACTATATCCGCATGGACTTCCTGTCGTGGTATGAAGACGGCAAAGACCGCAATATCGGTGTGGTCGGACGCGGTTACGGCCGCGAGTCTTACGGCCGCGCGCTGGCCTACATCGCCGAGTCGGCCAAGAAATACGGCATCTTCACCTCGCTTGTCATGCCTCACCTCTACAACGACGCCGAAGTCGAGGCAAAATACGGCAATATGGTCAGAATCGTGTGCGACACCGGTGGCGGCGGCTGGTGGCACTGCTCGGCCCAGGACAAGGGCAAGTCATATACGACATGGCCCAACTGCATGAACATGTTCGACGGCTTCACCTACTGGTCTCATATCTCGGGCCGCGAGAACGTAATCCTTGACGGTGACTTCATACGCCTCAACAAATTCGAGACCGACGACGAACGTCAGACCGTGGTGTCGCTCCAGCTGATGGCCGGCGGTCCGGTCACTGTGGCCGACCAGTATAACACTATCGGCGACAATGTCAGATTCTATACCAACGCCGAACTGCTTGAGCTCAACACCGACCGTTTCGTCGGCAAACCTCTCTCTGACAAGCTCAATGACCGCGACAATGAAGTGTGGTACGGTCAGATGTCAAACGGCGATTATGTCGTCGGCCTCTTCAACCGCGACGACAGCCCGCGCGCCTATGACCTCGCCCTGAGCCGCCTCGGCATAAGCGGTGAATACAATCAGCGCGACCTGTGGCGTCATGCCGACGACGGACGTTCATCGTCAATCAAGGCTACGGTGCCCGCACATGGATGTAAAATTGTAAGACTTTCGAAGTAATATCAAGAAATTCGGTTAGATAAGTTATGAGATACAGAACCTTTGCGGCCGTGGCGATAGCCACGGCAGGCCTGAGCTACGCCTCTGTCGGGGCGCTGGCGGCCGACCTCAGTTCGCCTTCGGGCATTGTTACAGTCCACGCCGATGTTGTCGACGGTGTGCCTGTCTACAGTGTCGATTACAAGGGCAAAGCCGTGATACTGCCGTCGACTCTCGGTCTCGAGCTGGCTGACGGTCCCGACCTCACGGGCGGTTTCACCCTCGCCGGCGTCACCACGTCGAGCTTCGACGAGACATGGCATCCGGTCTGGGGCGAGAACAGCAGTATTCGCAATAACTATAATGAGTTGCTGCTCAGTCTCGACCAGCCCGAACACTACCGTAAGATGAAGATACGCTTCCGCGTCTATGACGATGGCGTCGGCTTCCGCTATGAGTTCCCTCAGGAAGGTGTGCTCACATATTTCATCATCAAGGAAGAGAAGACTCAGTTTGCCATGACGGGCGACCATACGGCCTGGTGGATTGCCGGAGACTTTGACACCCAGGAATATGACTATACCGAGAGCCGTCTGTCAGAGATACGCGGCCTGATGGCTTCGGCTATCTGCAGCAACGCCTCGCAGACTCAGTTCTCGCCGACAGGCGTGCAGACGTCACTCCAGATGAAGACCGACGACGGCCTCTATATCAACCTTCACGAGGCAGCTCTCGTCGACTATTCATGCATGCATCTCGATCTTGATGACAAAAACTTTGTCTTCACATCGTTCCTGACGCCCGACGCCCAGGGCAACAAGGGGCATCTTCAGGCTCCCTGTCATTCGCCCTGGCGCACGGTCATCGTCAGCGACGACGCCCGTGACATGCTTTCGTCAAACCTGATTCTCAATCTCAACGAGCCTTGTGCCTATGACGATACGTCGTGGATCAAACCCGTCAAATATGTCGGCGTATGGTGGGAGATGATTGGCGGCGGCAAACAGTGGTCATATACTTTTGACCTGCCGTCTGTCAAGCTCGACAGTCTTGATTACAGCAAGACCAAGCCCCACGGCCAGCATCCGGCCAACAACGATAATGTCAAGAAGTATATCGACTTCGCGGCCGAACACGGTTTCGACCAGGTTCTCGTCGAGGGCTGGAATGTAGGCTGGGAAGACTGGTTCGGCCACTCTAAAGACTATGTCTTTGATTTTGTGACCCCTTATCCCGACTTTGACATCGACATGCTCAATGAATACGCGCGGTCGAAGGGCGTGCGCCTGATGATGCATCATGAGACTTCGGCGTCGGTGCGCAACTATGAGCGCCACATGGAGCAGGCCTACAGTTTTATGGAGAAACACGGCTATAACTCGGTCAAGAGCGGCTATGTAGGTAATATCATTCCCCGAGGCGAACACCACTACGGCCAGTGGATGAACAACCACTATCTCTATGCCGTCACCGAGGCCGCCAGGCACCATATCATGGTCAACGCCCACGAGGCTGTGCGTCCGACAGGTCTCTGCCGCACATATCCCAACCTCATTGGTAACGAGAGCGCCCGCGGCACAGAGTATGAGTCATTCTCAGGCAACAAGCCCTCGCACACGACAGTGCTGCCCTTCACCCGCCTCCAGGGCGGTCCGATGGATTATACGCCCGGTATCTTCGAGATGGATATGAGCAAGGTCAATCCCTCGAGCACGAGCCACGTCAACAGCACACTTGCCAGACAGCTTGCCCTCTATGTGACGATGTACAGCCCGCTGCAGATGGCTGCCGATGTTCCTGAAGTCTATAACCGCTTCCTCGACGCATTCCAGTTTATCAAGGATGTGGCTGTCGACTGGGACGAGAGCCGCTATCTCGAGGCCGAGCCGGGACGTTACATCGTCGCCGCGCGCAAGGCCAAAGGCACCGACGACTGGTTTGTCGGCTGCACCGCCAACGAGGACGGCCACAGCTCGACACTCCCGCTCGACTTCCTTGACAAAGGCCGCAAATATGAGGCCACGATCTATGCCGATGCGCCCGATGCCGATTACCGCACGAATCCGCAGGCATACACCATCACCAAAAAGAAAGTCGATGCCAAGACCCGACTCAAGATGAATGCTGCCCCCGGCGGCGGATATGCCATCGCAATCAAACCGATTAAATGACTTACAATAATATGGAAATGAAAAATTTCAAGCACATTGCCGCCGCTGCCATACTCACAGCGACAGCTTTCTGCGCCAACGCCGGCAATCTATGGGTCATCGGCGAGGCAACGTCCTATGGCTGGTCGACCGACGACGCCACGTCACTTGTCTCGACTCCCGCCGACGAGGCCGTCTATACGGGCACTCTCTATCTCAAGGCCGGTCTGGATTTCAAATTCATGACCATACCCGATTTCGGCAATGAAGAACTCGGTGCCGCTCCCGGCACTACACTCGCCGACGGTAAGGTCGCTCTCGCCAAAGGCAAAGACGACACAGGCTACGACAAACTGCGTGTGGCCGAGAACGGCAACTATCTCATCACTGTCGACACACAGAACATGACAGCCGAGATTGTCAAATCGGTCTATCAGGAGAGCGAAATCAAACTTTCGTCGCTCTATATGGTCGGTTCGGCCACGCCCAACGGGTGGGATGTGATGAAAGGCACACCGCTTTATCAGAATCCCGAGAAGCCATACGAGTTCTCGACGTCTGACGTCGAATTCACCGTCGGTTCGTTCAAAATCGCCACAGTCCTCAAAGGCGCATGCTCGTGGAACGGCGCTTACTGGTACTTCCGCGATGCCGCCGACGCCAACCGCATAGCTCTCAATCAGGACGGTGACATCCAGTGGGAAATCGCCGAAGCCGGCAAATATGACGTCAAAGTCAACATCGGTGACAACTCTATCTCAATCGCCAAAAGCAAACATGACGGTGTAGAGTCAATTGTCGCTGACGACAACGCCGGGGCCGAATATTTCAATCTTCTCGGTGTTAAGGTCGAGAATCCCTCGAACGGCATCTATATCTGCCGCCGCGGCTCGAAGACGAGCAAGGTCATGATTCGCTGACCTCCCGCAAGTATCTGACAGAAACAAGGAAAGGTATATAATTGGTAGGACGGGGCATTTGCCATGACGGCAGATGCCCTGTTTTTGTGCGTTTGCGATAAAAGTGTTATTTTTGTCGCGAAATGAATGTTACTGAAGATGGCGGCGCGGTCAAAAGACCCGTATTGTCGGTAGTGATGCCGTTTTATAATGCCGAAGCTTTTATCGTCAAGGCTCTTGAGTCGCTCGAGACTCAGACTTTCGGCGACTGGGAGCTTGTGGCCGTCGACGACGGCTCGACCGACGCTTCTGCCGCGATTGTCAGAGACTTCATGAAATCTGACAGCCGCATCAGACTTTTTTCCATGCCCTCACACACCGGGGCGGCCTATCAGCCGCGCAAGAAAGCCGTCATCGAGGCGAGAGCCGCCTTCGTGGCGCTGTTTGATGCCGACGACCTCATCGCTCCCGATTATCTCGGGCGCCTTGTCGACCGTCAGAAATCGACCGGCGCCGACATAGTCTATCCGGTTATGTATCATTTTGATGACGACAGCAATCCACGCGCACGACGTCATCACGGCATCCTCGGTGAGGCCGACGGTGTCTTCGCCGGACGTGATCTTGTGAAGTATACCCTCGACCTCTGGCGCATCAACTGCGGAGGCGGCTTATTGCGGCGTCAGCTTTTCATCGACGCGTTCGGGCGCTATGGCTCGTCGTATGACCTTGTCTACGCCGACGAGCTACTGACGCGCCAGATGCTTCTCGCCGCCTCGCGCGTGGCCTTCTCTGACGCCGAATACTATTATCGTCAGAATCTCTCGTCGGTCACACACCGCAAATCGCTGAAGCAGTTTGACCGCCTGCGCAACAATGTTTATCTCCACCGGCTCGTCACGGCCAACTACAGCCATGACAGCGAAGAGGTGAGGCGTATGAACTGCCAGCTCTTCAAATTTGTCTTTGACGCCGCGCGCCATCTCAACCGCTGCCGGTTCAGCCGCAGCGAAGTCAAGGCCGCCTACGCCATAATGAAATCGAACATCGACCTGATAGACCGCCGCGTGCTGCGGCCGGCTGTTACCGCCAAATATTATTACACGCTGTTCTGTCTCAAGGACAATCTGACGCTATTCCGTCTCGTGCTTAAATATGGCGACAGACTCAGGGCTCTGTTTGTCAAGCAGCTGTATCTCTGACGCTATGACTGCCGACCACACAGAAAACAGTTACAGGAATATCCTGAGGCGCATCACGGCCTTCGGCGGGGTGCAACTGTTCAATATCTTTGTGGCGCTTGTGCGAGGCAAGCTCGTCGCCATGTTTCTCGGACCTGAGGGTATGGGCATATCGTCGCTTTTTACCTCGTCGACAGATACTCTCAGACAGTTTGCCGGCCTCGGTCTCAATCTGTCTATCGTCAAGGAGGTATCGGCGGCCAAGGACGATGCTGACGCTATGGGCCGTGTCATGGCTGTCGCCGTGAGGCTCACGGTCATCACCTCGCTGGCCGGAGCGGCGCTGTGCTTTCTGCTTTCGCCGCTGTTGAGCCGCTGGACCTTCGGCAACGCCGGCTATACCCTCGGTTTCATGCTGCTGTCTCTCAGCGTTGCGCTGTCGGTAGCGTCGTCCTGCTACATGGCTTTGCTGCAGGGAGCCGGCGCTGTCCGCCAGCTCGTCAAGGCTTCGGTCGTCGGCGGTCTGTCGGGACTTGTCTTCGGGGTGCCGCTTTATTACTGTTTCGGCGTCAGGGGCATTGTGCCGGCGATTATCATACTGTCGTGCTCGACCTTCCTGTTCAATTATGTCTCTTTCAGACGCCGCGGCTATCCTGTCGCACGGCTTGCCGGCAGTCTCAAGACGCCGCTTGTCAGACGGCTGCTTTCAACCGGTGTCGTCCTTATGACAGGAGCATTGGCCGGTACGCTGACAGGCTATCTGATAAATATGTATGTGCGCTATAGCGGCTCTGTGGCCGACGTCGGTCTGTTTCAGGCCGCCAATTCGATTACAAACCAGTATATGGGCATCGTCTTCAGCGCCCTGGCTCTCGATTATTTTCCCCGGCTCTCGGCTGCGGCCGCCGACAGGGGGCGCTTCGATATGGTCGTCAACCGTCAGATCGAGATTGTCAGCCTTATAGCCGTCCCGCTTGTCATCGCCCTTGTCGGAACGGCGCCGCTGCTGATAAGACTCTTGCTGACCGAAAGTTTTATGCCCGTCGTAGCGCTGATAAAGTGGATGGGCGTGGGCATCCTCTCGCAGGCACTCTATTTCCCGGTCGGATATATGTTTATCGCCCGTGACAACCGCCGCCTGTATATGTGGGTCGAAGTCGTGGTCGGAAGTCTGCTGCGCCTCGGTTTCGCCGTGTTGTTCTATACTGTCGCCGGGCTGACGGGACTTGGCGTAAGTTTTGTCGTGACGTCGGTCGTCACCAATGTCATCGGTTATGTGGCCGTGCGGCGTGCTTATTCTTTCAGGTTGACAGGCCGCAATATACGTCGCTGTATCGTCGCCGCTGCCGTTGCCGGCGTCACCTTTGCCGCGTCGATGACGGCGGTGGCATCATATACGGTCATACCGTTGCTGTTTGTTGCGTCGGTCGTCTACGCCTTTGTCTCTCTGCGTCGTAAGGTTCAGTTGTAGCCGTTGATGTGGATGCGGTCGCGATGCCATTTGTCAATAGGGTCGTGATTTTTGTCGGGATAGCCTATCGGAATGAGATTGAAGGGTATTATGCCGTCTGGGATGGCTAAAATGCGGCTTACCGCGCCCTCACGGTCGGGATGGGGGTAAAGGCAGGTATAGACGCTTCCGAGACCGAGTGCTTCGGCTGCAAGGAGTATATTCTCGGAGGCAGCCGCGAGATCCTGTTCCCACAGCGTGCTGTCATAGCCTTCGAGAAAGCGTGCCGTGTTGCCGCAGACAATGATTGCCAGAGGCGCTTCGGCCGCCATTTTGGCGTATGGGAGTGCGTCGGCGAGCTGTTTGAGTCTGTCGCGGTCGTCGACAACAATAAATTCCCATGGCTGGCGGTTGACACCGGTCGGGGCGCTCATGGCTGCATGCAGCAGGGCCGACACGACATCGTCAGGCACTCTGTCGGTTTTGTAACGTCTGACACTTGTGCGCCTGAGAATGTTTTTCAGCGCGGCATTACCTTCACTTATTCTTGAAATATCGTCGTAAATCTTCATAGTATTATAACAACAATCTTGTGAGACATAAGGTTTTTTTTAAAAAGACGGCATGCCGTGGTCGGGTGGCATGCCGTCGTAGAGAAAACTATTTTACAGACTGTTATTTAACTACAGCCTTGACAGACTCGCGTGAGCCGTCGGTATATTCGATGACTTTGACATAGAGGCCGGGAGCGGGCTGGGCCACACGGCGTCCGTCGATTGTATAATATTCCTCGGTTGCGACAGTGCGGTCTGCTGTTACAGAAGCAACACCGGCCGACTTGGCTACTGCAATCTTTGATTCGCCGACCTTTTTGCCGTCCGACAGAATCTCCGTGCCGTCGATGTAATAAAGCGACTGCACGCCTACGGGTTTCTCTCCGAAGTAGAAGAAGACCTGATGATAACCCTCTTCGGGAATATATTCGATGTCATAGGTCCTGATGTTATAAGGAAGCTCGGTGACATCCTCATTGAAATCACGGTATTCGGTGGGAGTGAAGACAAAGACATTGTCGTCGACAAAGAAACGGAACTTGATATTCTCGGTTTTCAGGAGTGTGCCTTTATCGTTGTATGCGGGCAGTTTGAAGCGCACGCGCAGGTCACCGTAAACCGCGCTGTAATCATAGTCGATGATTTCAGGGATTTCAGGGGTGTATGACATGTCTTCGGGCAACCATTGCAGTTTGGGATTACGCAGATATTCGATATACGAAATCTTGTCGGGCACGACGTTGAGTGTCGCCGTCTGATCGGTCAGAGCTACATAGGCGGCTTCTTCTTCGTTGTAGACGAAGGTAAGCTCGTCGGTATATTCGAGTGCCGGCACCGGTTGGCCTGTCACAGGATGAGTTGTAGTCACGTAATTGGCTGCCGAGAAATATGTGTGGGCATTGCGCTCGGGTTCTATGCCTACATACTGCGACGAGGCGAATGTCAGTTTGTTGCCGTCGCGTTTTCCTTTAATCCAGGCGTCGGGCATTTTGCTGAAGAGCCCCTGCAGGTAGACGTCGTCGCCGGTGATGCCACATTTGACATAATGGTCTTTGTCCTTGCAGTAGAGAATTACATCGTCAGCCTTAAGAGAGACGGGCGGAGTCACGGCCTCGGCGGATATAGGTTTCCATGTCGACTCGATTTCAGCAAATCCGGCCCATGCGTCATCTTCGACCATGACAAGACCGACCATGACACTCAGGTCGGCGGGGCATGCATAATGATATGTGCCGTCGGCATTGATGTCAATCACGAATTTGTCTTCTACGGTGGGGAGATTCTGCTCCTTGGCTTTGTCAGAGTTGACGGGATACCATGTGTCGTCTTTGTCGCTGCGGAGCATGGTAGTCAGCTTGTAGGGATAGATCTGACCGTAGTATGACTCGAGATAGGCGACCTGCGGCAGATCGAAGACCAGCTTCTGACCTTCTTTACGGCCTTTGATATAGAGGCCGGTGGGAAGCTGTGAGACAGGGTCTTTGAGATAGACGTCGCCGTTGTCGCACTCGACAAGCTCGCTTGCCACGCTAAGGTAATCGGCGCGGTTCATCTGTCCCCAGACACTGTAGATGGCGTCACCGTCGCGTGAGAGTTTTGTGACTTTGCCTGAGGGAGGCGTTGAGATTGCGTCGTCGATGGTCAGACCGGGTGCAGCTGCCGATACTGTTGCGGGCAGAATGACTGTTGCCAGTAACGATAGTAGAAATTTTTTCATAAATGATGGATTAATGTAAATTGGGAAATATGAAATGATTTATTAGCTGTGCTTGATGCGTGTGTGTTGCATGTGGCAAAGTTATAACAAAATTTACAACTTCACCTATTTTGAAATGACAAAATGCTCTGAAAGTATAAAAATAATGGCTAAAAGCTATTGTGTGGCTGTGGTTGTGAAAATAATTGTATCACTGTCTGAGAGTTCGGGCGTTGCGGCGTAGTCGTCGCCGGCAGCGCTCAGAAGAGCCTCACGGCTGTCGAGACCGTCGGTGATTATCTGCCGCAGCAGCTTGCCGCGCAGAGTTTTAAGCCTGTTTGAGTTGGGTGTGCGTGTGGCGCCCCCGGGAATCACTTCGACGAAGTCGGCTTTGACGACGGAGGCATATTGCGCCGCCTGCCGCCAGTCGATCAGTTTCGCCGCGTCGCCGGGCAGTAGGTTGAGTATAAGGTCTTCACCCGTTTCTTTCAGTGTGGCAAGCAGTTCGTCGGTCACAGCCTGACGCCGGTAGACGGCGAGACTCTTGCCGTCGGGGGCGAGCGGCGTTGTGAAGTCGAGGCGGTAGGCTTTGATGATGTCGTCTGGCCGCAGCCAGCCGTAGAGCGACGAGATGATGCGTATGCGTCGGCAGGCGTCGGCGCGGCATACGGCGTCGAGTGTCGGGTAGGCGAAGGCTTTGAAGACCACACCGGTGTAGGCTTCGATGGCCGGAGAGCCGAGTGCCTTGTTGGGAAACTCATAGGCCATCTCGCGCAGCCGCCTCACCATCGTCGCGCTCAGTCTGGTGGCCGAGGCCAGCTGCGGCGTGTCTGTCTCTCTGATTGATGCCATGACGGCGTCGGCGACGGCTTCGCCGGCAGGGCGGTGGCCATCCCGGTCGGATGCGGCGACGTGACGGTCGCAGGCTGTCATGGTTTTTGATTCGGCGATGAGAACGAGCATGTTTGATTGCCTATTTTACGCGTTCGTAGATATATAACTCGTGTATTTCGCGGGTGTAGCCCTCGTCGGCGAGCGGCCCCTGGCTCATGCCCAGCACGATAGAGGTGCCGCGGTTGTTGAGCACGACAAGGTCGTCGTTGACCGGGTCGATGGCGAGGCCTTCGATTTCGCCGGCGCGTCTGAAGTCGCTCATCTCGCGCAGATGCCTGACGCGTCCGGCTATGGCGCCTGCGGCGATCTGTCCGCTGCGTGTCACCGGACGTCCGTCGTCGCCGAGTCTGACGCTGAAAGGCGTTTCCTTGACGACCTCGCTGCCGTCGGTGAGACCGGTGTATGGCGCGTCGCCGATTTCGGCCGCGTAGAGGTTGTCGGCTATGTTATAGGCTGCCTCGCCGTCGTCGGCCGAGAAGATTATGTTGCCGTCGGCGATGAAAATGCCCTGACACCAGTATGGGGTGGGGCGGCACTGCATCTTGGTGTGGTAGCGCCCGGTCGCGAGGTCATAGCAGTAGACATAGCGGCTGTCGACCCAGTCTGACATCCATACCATATTGCGGTCGCGGTCGACGGCGATGCCCGAGACCTCGACCTGACCCGATTCGGGAGACCACGGCAGGTCGCGTTTCCATTCGAGCGTCGCTGCGTCGTAGATCGACACGGCGATATTGTAGCCGCGGCCATACTCGAATTTTTCTATGCCACAGTATATTTCGCCGTTCCATACATCGATGTCGCCGAAGTGGTTGGCTATCTCGGGATGTTGGAACGGAGCCTCGTTCTTTGCCACGGGATTGCCCTCTTTGTCATATTTATACAGAGCCCGGGTGTCTGAGACGTAGTAGTAGAGGCTGTCGATGGCGATGCCCTGACGGCCTTCGACCGGTATGACGGTCTTGAGGCGGTATTCCGACCCGAGGTGCTGTGCGGTGGCGCCGGTCGCCGCGAAGGTGATGACGGCTGTTAGCAGAATCTTTTTCATATCGGTTTCAAAGATAAGAAAAATCACCCGATATGTTGTATCTTTGCAGAAAAATAAGCAAGCTCTAAAGATGAATCAGTCATTACACGATAGCTGGGACCGCGAACATCTGTGGCATCCCTATACTTCAACCATTGATCCGCTGCCTACCTATCTTGTCGACAGCGCCGAGGGGGTTGAGATAATTCTTGCCGACGGGCGGCGCCTCATCGACGGCATGTCGTCGTGGTGGTGTGTCTGCCACGGCTACAACAATCCGCGCCTCAACGAGGCCGTCAGACGGCAGCTCGACAAGATGAGTCACGTCATGTTCGGCGGACTAACCCACCGTCCCGCCATCGAGCTGGGCAAGAAGCTCCTTGCCCTCGCCCCCGCGGAGATGCACAACGTCTTTTTCGCCGACTCGGGGTCGGTAGCCATCGAGGTCGCCATGAAGATGGCCGTCCAGGCTGCGGTGTCGCGCAGCGGCAGCCACCGCAAGACCAATTTCGTCACCATACGCCGAGGCTATCACGGTGACACATGGAACGCCATGAGTGTCTGCGACCCCGTCACGGGCATGCACGGTGCTTTCGGCACGGCGCTGCCTGTGCGCCATTTCGTGCCGTCGCCCTCATCGCGTTTCGGCGGCGAATGGAATCCGGCCGACATCGGGCCGCTCGAGCAGACCATACGCGAGCATCACGACGAACTCGCCGCCCTGATTCTCGAGCCGATAGTGCAGGGCGCAGGCGGCATGTGGTTCTATCATCCCGAATATCTCCGCGAGGCGCGCCGTCTCTGTGACCGCTACGGCCTCTATCTCATATTCGACGAAATCGCCACGGGCTTCTGGCGCACAGGCCGCTGCTTCGCCCTCGAACACGCCGGTGTCGTGCCCGACATCATGACTGTCGGCAAAGGCCTGACCGGCGGCTATATGACACTCAGCGCCGTGATGACGACAGCCGATGTCGCCGACACCATCTCGCGTGGCGAGGCCGGCGTGATGATGCACGGACCGACGTTCATGGCCAACCCGCTCGCCTGCGCCGTGGCCAACGAGTCGCTCGCCATGCTCGCCGGGCAGGATATGGCCGCGCGCGTGGCTCACATCGAAGGGATTATAAAAGAAGAGATTGCGGCTGCCGCAGCGTTTGACAACGTCGACGACGTCCGTGTGCTCGGCACTATCGGCGTCATTGAGATGAAAGAGCCCGTCGATGTCGGCGAGTTTCAGAAAGAATGTGTCGACCGCGGCGTGTGGATCAGGCCCTTCGGACGCAACGTCTACATCATGCCGCCCTACGTCATCACCGACTCGCAGCTGCGATATCTTATCTCACAGATGCTCGAAATCGTAAAGCCAAAGCAGTGAACAAAATAGAAAAGACACTTGAAGAGCTGTCGGCCTCGGGCAACCTCCGCGCCATCCCCGGCGACACTCCCGCCGGCCTCGTCGACCTCTCGTCGAACGACTATCTCGGCCTCGCTGTCCGCGACGACCTGCGCGACGCCTTTCTCGGCGAGTGCGGCGGTCGTCTGCCGCTGATGACCTCGTCGGCCTCGCGTTTGCTCGCCGGCAGTCAGTCGTCATACGACCGCTTCGAGTCGCTGCTCCGGGATCTCTACGGCGCTCCGGCGCTGACATTCAACAGCGGTTATCACGCCAACACTGGTCTTGTCTCGTCGCTTGCCGACCGCTCGACCCTCGTCGTGGCCGACCGCCTCGTCCACGCCAGTATCATCGACGGCATAAAACTTTCGGGCGCCCCCTTCGTCCGTTTCCGCCATAACGACTACGACCACCTCGAAAGGATACTGGCCGACAAAGGCCGCGACTACAGCGATATACTCATCATCGCCGAAAGTGTCTACAGCATGGACGGCGACCGCGCCGACATCGGCCGCCTCGTCGACATCAAGCGCTCGACGCCAGGCGCTCTGCTCTATATCGACGAGGCTCATGCCGTCGGTGTCGAAGGACGCCACGGTCTGGGCATGGTCGAAGACGCCGGTCTTGTCGGCGACGTAGATGTCATCGTCGGTACCCTCGGCAAAGCCCTCGCCTCGGTAGGCGCATACGCCGTCGTGTCGCCGCTCATACGCCGCTTTGTCGTCAACAAGGCCCGCAGTCTGATATTCTCGACGGCTCTTCCTCCGGCCAATATGCTCTGGAGTGCCTTCATCATGGAGCGTGTGCCGTCGATGACCGCCGAGCGCGACCGTTTGAGAAGCCTCGGCCGCCGTCTGGCAGCGATACTACGGCTCGACCGCAGCAGCCATATCGCTCCGCTCGTTGTCGGCAATCCGCACGACGCCGTGGCTCTCTCGACCCGACTTGCCGACGAGGGTTTCAAAGTGCTGCCTATCAGAGTCCCGACCGTGCCGCCGGGCACCGACCGTCTGCGCTTCAGCCTCTCGGCTGCCCTCGACCTGCACGCCCTCGACCGTCTCGAAAAAACTTTAGAACGCCTCAGACCATGCTCCACAAATTCGTAAGCCATAACAATCTGCCGCGGCTCATAGTCATATATGCCGGCTGGGGCATGGACGAGCGACCCTTCGAGTCGCTCAGACGCCCCGGATACGACATCCTCGTCGTCTGGGACTACCGCAGTTTCGACATCGATTGGTCTGTCGCCGCTTCCTACGACGAGATATGCCTCATCGCCTGGTCGATGGGCGTCTACGCGGCCTCGATGTCATCTCACGGCATCGAGAACAAGGTCACAGCCCGCATCGCCGTCAACGGCACCATGACTCCGGTCGACAACCTTCGCGGCATCCCCGAAGCCATCTTCGAGGGTACGGCGGCGTCGCTCGATGAGCGCAACCTTGTGAAATTTTACCGCCGCATGTGCGGCGACCGTGCCACGACCGACGCTTTCATGGCCGTCAGACCTCAGCGCGGCGCCCCCGAGCTTGTCGACGAGCTGCGCGCCATCTGGCCCGAGCCTGTTCTCGGCAATCCCAAGGCCGCGCGATGGGACCGCGCCATCATCGGCCGCCGTGACGCCATCTTCCCTGCCTGTAACCAGGACCGCGCATGGGCCGGTGTGCCCAAGACCTTCGTCGACGCGCCGCACTATATCGACCTTCAGACGGTCATCGATCGTTTTATCATAGACAAACAGCTGACAGAGACCCGCTTCGAGGCCGGCCGCGAGACCTATAACAGTAACGCCACGGTGCAGATAGCCATGATAGACCATCTGCGTCGCCTCCTGCGCGCCACCGGCGTCGAGCGCAAGATGTCGGCCGACTATGCCTCGGTCGCCGAAATCGGCTGCGGCACAGGCCTCCTCTCGGGCTATCTCTCGTCGCTCACGCGCCGTGGACGTCTCTCGCTGTGGGACATCACCTCGACCGCGCCCGACGTCGCCGCCGAGGAGTTCATCAGCTGCGACGCCGAGATAAAAATCAGCCGCACCCAGAGCGAGCGCTACGACGTCATCGCCACCTCGGCCACCGTCCAGTGGTTCAATTCGCCGGGACGTTTTCTGCGCGAGTGTGCCCGTGTGCTCCGCCCCGGCGGTGTCGTCGCCCTGACCACATTTATTAAAGGCAATATGTATGAACTCGCCGGCATCACCGGCAGCTCGCTGCCCCTGCTCACCCTCGACGACTGGCTTGCGACCCTGCCGTCTGAATTTGATATCCTTGCCTGCGAGGTCCACGACTATAATCTCAGTTTCGACGACCCTATGAGTGTGCTGCGGCATCTCAAGTTTACCGGTGTCAACGCTCTGTCGCGCTCGGCCTCGCCACGCCCCGGCGTCAGCCGCATACTCTCTGACTACCCCATGATGCTCGACGGCCGATACTATCTGACATATAAGACAATAACAATGATTCTACAGCTGAAATGAAAAAGACGATATTTATCACCGGCATCGACACCGACGCCGGCAAGACCTACTGCACGGCTTGGCTTGCCCGTCAGTATCTCGACCGCGGCCTGACTGTCGCAACCCAGAAATTCATTCAGACCGGCAATGTCGGCCACTCCGAGGACATCGACGCCCACCGCCGCCTTCTCGGCATCGCGCCCCTGCCGGAAGACCTCGACATGACCACGTCGCCCGTCGTTTTCAGCTATCCGGCTTCGGCACAGCTCGCCGCGCGCATAGACGGCCGCGAGATTGACCTCTCGGTCATCGACCGCAGCACCGCTACACTTGCGTCGCGCTATGATATTGTTCTTATCGAAGGCGCCGGCGGACTGATGGTGCCTGTCACCGACGATTTCTTCACCGTCGACTATATCGCCTCGCGCAATCTGCCTGTCGCTGTCGTCACTAACGGTGTGCTTGGCTCAATCAACCATACCGTCCTGACCCTCGAGGCCCTCGAGCGTCGCGGCATCGCCATCGATTGTGTCCTCTATAACACCTACTTCGACCGCGACAAAGTCATCGCCGCCGACACCCGCGGCTTCATCGGCCGCTATGTCGACCGTCACTTCCCCGGCATCCCCGTCCTCGACGTCCCCGTCCTCGACGACGTGGTAAAATAATGTTAAATCGTCGGTTGCTACGGCTTAAAACCGTAACTTTGCGGCTGAAATGGATATTAATGCGTTAACTATATCGATTCCCAAAGAAGCGCTCCACGAACTGCCGCCGCTTGAATATACAGGCGGCATCGCTGTCGTCGACACTGTCGAACAGGCGCGTGTGGCCCTGCGCGAGCTGCGCCGCTACAGGATGATAGGCTTCGACACCGAGACCCGTCCGTCGTTCAAGAAAGGCCATACCCACAAGGTTGCCCTGATGCAGCTCGCCACCGATGACTTCTGTTTCCTCTTCAGGCTCAACAAGCTCGGCATCTCCAACGCTCTCAAGGAATTTCTCGAGGATGACACGGTGACGAAGATTGGCCTGTCGGTCCACGACGACTTCAACGTCCTGCGCCGTTCGTGTCCCGACCTCGCGCCCCGGGGCTTCATCGAGTTGCAGAGCTATGTCAAACAGTTTGGCATCACCGACATATCGCTTCAGAAGATTTATGCGATAGTCTTCGGACAGTATATTTCCAAAAATCAGCGTCTGACAAACTGGGAGGCTCCCGAGCTCACACCCCATCAGCAGTGTTACGCCGCCACCGACGCCTGGGCTTGTCTTAAACTCTACCGCTATCTCGAAGCCGGCAGCTTCGATCCGGGTCAGTCGCCTTATCGTGTATATCCCGTAGAAGTCAAACCTCAGACAGCCGAAAGCCTATGAAACTGAAACGCTCGACCCTGATACCCCTGTTGCTGACGGCCTATCTCGCCGTGATGTCGAAATTCGGCTGGGACCAGTATGCAGCCGGACAGATTTCGGCTCTATATTTCTACGGCGTCATCGGCCTGACGCTCGTCGTCATCGTGCTGCTGCACTTCTCGCTCAAAAAACGCGAACGTCTGCGCCGTGAGCGCCTCGACGACATAAATGACAAAGACAATCAAAATAACAAGTAAAAATATATAACACTATGGCTAAAAAAGCATTACTGATGATCCTCGATGGCTGGGGCATCGGCAACCACACCAAAAGCGACGCCATCTACTCGACTCCCACTCCCTATTGGGACTATCTTCTGGCCACATATCCCCACTCGCAGCTCCTCGCCGGAGGCGAGAGCGTCGGCCTGCCCGAGGGACAGATGGGCAACTCTGAGGTAGGCCACCTCAACATCGGTGCCGGACGCATCGTCTATCAGGATCTCGTCAAAATCAACCGTGCCATCAAAGACGGCTCGATTCTCGATAATCCCGAAATCAAAAACGCCTTTGAATATGCCAAATCTCACGGCTGCGGCATGCACTTCATGGGGCTGACCTCGAACGGCGGCGTACACTCGTCGCTCGACCACGTCTTCGCCCTCTGCGACATCGCCAAGCATTACGGTCTCGACAAAGTTTGGCTCCACTGCTTCATGGACGGCCGCGACACCGACCCCCGCAGCGGCAAGGGCTTCGTCGAGGAGCTTCAGAACCACTGCGCTCAGTCGGCCGGCGTAATCGCCTCAATCATCGGCCGCTATTATGCCATGGACCGCGACAAACGCTGGGACCGCGTCAAAGTCGCCTATGACCTCCTCGTCAAGGGCGAAGGCAAACAGGCCACCGACATGGTCGCCGCCATGCAGCAGAGCTATGACGAAGATGTAACCGACGAATTCATCAAGCCGATCAACAACGCCACCGTCGACGGCACAATCAAGCCCGGCGATGTCGTCATCTTCTTCAACTACCGCAACGACCGCGCCAAAGAGCTCACCGTCGTGCTCACACAGAAAGATATGCCCGAAGAAGGCATGCACATCATTCCCGGCCTGCAGTATTACTGCATGACCCCCTACGATGCATCGTTCGAGGGCGTGCATATCCTCTTTGACAAAGAGAATGTCGAGAATACACTCGGCGAATACCTTTCGCGCGAAGGCAAGAAGCAGCTCCATATTGCCGAGACCGAGAAGTATGCCCATGTCACATTCTTCTTCAACGGCGGACGCGAGACTCCCTACGAACTCGAGGAGCGCATCCTCGTCGCCTCGCCCAAGGTCGCCACATACGACCTCAAGCCCGAGATGAGCGCCTTTGAGGTCTGCGACAAGCTCGTCGATGCCATCGGCAGCAAGAAATTCGACTTTATCGTCGTCAACTATGCCAACGGCGACATGGTAGGCCACACCGGCATCTACGAAGCCATCCAGAAAGCTGTCGTCACAATCGACGAATGTGTCAACCGCACAGTCGAAGCCGCCAAGGCCGCTGACTACGAGGTCATCATCATCGCCGACCACGGCAACGCCGACAACGCCATCAACCCCGACGGCACACCCAACACGGCCCACTCGCTCAACCCCGTACCCTGCGTCTACGTCACCGAGAACAAAGATGCCCGGATCGCCGACGGTGTCCTCGCCGACGTCGCACCCTCGATTCTCCACATCATGGGCCTCAGACAGCCCGCCGAGATGACAGGCAAGAACCTCATCGACTGATAAAAAGTCATCATACCATACCCAAGCCGGACGGCCCCGCCGCCCGGCTTGGGCTTTTTATTGCCCAAAGGTCCCCAAAGTCTCAATGCTCCGAAAAGTCCCAAAGGTCTCAGAAGTCCCATTGGTCCCAATGTTCCGAAAAGTCCGACTCGTCAGACAATGGCCGTTATATCGCCTGCAAGGCGATGATTTTACTGGTAGCCCCAAACGCCGAGGCACGCCAGTGCCGGCGTTTGGGGATTGGGGGTGAAGGGGGGAATGCGTTTGAAAAACGCAGACTATTCGTCATCTAATGATTCATCTCCGAGCAAGACGGTTTCATCCGAAAAACCATTTATATTCAGCATTTCCCTGAATTCATCCTCGAAACTTCTCGTTGCGTGATGTATCCGTTGATTCTTTATATAATCAATACGTCGGTCACGCGTCTCATAATCGACTGTAAAACATCCGAATGTCCGCCCCCATTTCTTCCAATTGGCAAAATTGCTGCTGTATTTAAGATACTTGCTCGACTCGGACTTGATATGCTGAACAAAAGCCGCAACTGACAATTTTGTCGGCAATTCGCATAAAATATGCACATGGTCAGGCATCCCGCCAATACGCCATATCTTTGCGCCCTGTCGTATTGATAAATCGTAGATAAACTTGTATAACATGCGTTCGTGCTCCTGATTTATTATGGCTTCTCTGCGCCAGGGCGTGATTACAATATGATATAGCAGGCGGTTGTAACTCATGGAAAATAAATAACTTAAGGTTTTTA
>USIN01000004.1 GCA_900554715.1 uncultured Bacteroidales bacterium | reverse complement strand
AGACCCCAAGGAAGCCAACCTCTCGCGTCTGGCTTACCACAAGATCATTATCATGACCGATGCCGATGTCGACGGCAGCCATATCGCAACCCTGCTGATGACATTCTTCTTCCGCCGCATGCGTCCGGTCATAGAGAAAGGCTATCTCTATCTCGCGACGCCGCCGCTCTATAAATGCAAGCTCGGCAAGGTCGAGGAGTATTGCTGGACCGACCAGCAGGTGCAGCGTTTCATCATGGAACACGGCAACCGCACGACAGTGCAGCGTTACAAAGGTCTCGGAGAGATGAGCGCCAAAGAGCTGCGCGACACGACGATGTCGCCCGAGATGCGAATGCTCAAGCAGGTCAACATCAGTGACGCTGCCGAAGCCGACCGCATCTTCTCGATGCTCATGGGCGAAGACGTCGGTCCGCGACGCGACTTCATCGAATCGAATGCCAATTACGCCAACATCGACGCATAATTCAACGACAATAACGACGCGGCTCAGGGTATGTCCTTGGGCCGCGGTTATAATCGCGAGAGCGCTGCCAACGAGAACGGGCCCGAAAGCGTTATATATTGTAATAAAACAGACGTCTGACACATAAAACACCATTTACAACTATGGCCAAGACTACAAAAAAGACCAAACAGACCGACCTTCTCAGAGACGCGGTCGACAGCTATATACAGCAACAGAGCAACGCCACGTTCAATTACAAACAGGTGTCGCACGCCCTCGGGGTCGAGAATCCCGCGCAGCAGCGTGTGGTAGCGCTGAAACTCGCCGAACTCGCTTTTGACGGCGACCTTATCGAAGTGTCGCCCGGCAAATACAAGACACCGAGCCGCACGACCGTGGCGACGGGTGTGTTTGTCCGCCGCTCCAACGGCAAGAACAGCGTCATCACCGACGAAGACGGCGAGCCCATCTTCGTGGCCGAACGCAACTCGCTCCACGCTCTCAACGGCGACAAAGTCAAGGTTAACATCGCGGCGCGGGTCAAGGGGCGCGAGCCCGAGGCCGAGGTGATCGAAATCATCGAGAAAAAAGACCAGACCTTTATCGGTACGCTCAAAGTCGAGCGCCATTACGCCTCGCTGCTCACTGACTCGAAATATCTGGCATCTGACATCATCATACCGCGCGCCAAACTCAAGGGCGGTGTCACCGGCGACAAGGCAATCGTCAGAATTACCCAGTGGCCCGACGATTCAAAAAATCCTATCGGTGAGGTCGTTGATATCCTCGGCAAAGCCGGCGAAAACAACGCCGAAATCCACGCCATACTCGCCGAGTTCGGTCTGCCTTACCGCTATCCCGAGGCGGTCGAGAAGGCTGCCGACAGGATTGACGCCGGCATCACCGACGAGGTCGTAGCTGCCCGTCGTGACATGCGTGACGTCACCACTTTCACCATCGACCCCAAGGATGCCAAGGATTTCGACGACGCTCTGTCGCTGCGCAAACTCGCCAACGGCAACTATGAGGTCGGCGTTCATATCGCCGACGTCACCCACTATGTCCGCCCCGACACCATCATCGACCGCGAGGCCCGCGACCGCGCCACGTCGGTATACCTCGTCGACCGCGTCGTCCCGATGCTGCCCGAACACCTCAGCAACGGCATCTGCTCGCTCCGTCCCGACGAAGACAAACTGACATTCTCGACCATCTTCGAGATGACGCCCGACGGACGTGTTGTCAAATCTGACATCACACGCACGGTGATTCGCTCAAACCGCCGCTTCACCTATGAAGAGGCGCAGGACGTCATCGAGACCGGCAAAGGCGACTATGCCGATGAGATTCTGACTCTCGACCGTCTGGCAAAGATACTGCGCGCCGCGCGCTATGAAAACGGCTCGGTCGACTTCGACCGCATGGAGGTGCGTTTCGACATCGACGAGACCGGTCATCCCGTCGGCGTATACTTCAAGGAATCGAAAGACGCCAACAAGCTCATCGAGGAATTCATGCTCCTTGCCAACCGCACCGTCGCCACGACTATAGGCATGGCCGGCGGCAAGAAGAAAGGCAAACAGTTTGTCTACCGCGTCCATGATGTTCCCGACGTCGACCGTCTCAACAATCTGAGCCAGCTGGCGCGCACCTTCGGCCACAAGGTCAAGACCAAAGGCACGCCTCAGGAAATCAACCGCTCGCTCAACAAGATGCTCGCCGACATCAAGGACCGTCCCGAGGAAAACCTTCTCGCAACGCTGGCAATCCGCTCTATGGCCAAGGCTATATACACCACCGACAACATCGGCCACTACGGCCTCGGCTTTGATTATTATACCCACTTCACCTCGCCGATACGCCGTTATCCCGACATGATGGTCCACCGTCTTCTCGAGCGCTATCTCGCCGGAGGCCGCAGCGCCGGCAAGGAAAAACTCGAACAGCTCTGCAAACATTCGTCCGATCAGGAACAGCTCGCCGCCAACGCCGAGCGCGCCTCGATAAAATACAAGCAGGTCGAATATATGAGCGACCGTCTCGGCGAAGTCTATGACGGCGTCATCTCGGGCGTGACAGAGTGGGGGCTTTATGTCGAACTCGACGAGAACAAATGCGAGGGCCTTGTGCCCATGCGCGACCTTGCCGACGACTACTATGACTTTGACGAACGCAACTATTGTCTTGTCGGACGACGCTATAACCACCGCTATCGTCTCGGCGACAAAATCAAAGTGCAGGTCGCACGCTGCAATCTCGAACGCAAACAGCTCGACTTTGTCATCGTCGACGAGAAGAATCCGCCCCGTACACTCGACAGTCTCAAGGACGGCCGCAGCGTCGCCGAGATTCTCAAGGACGGCGGCAAGAAGAAAAAACAGCGCCGCCACGAAACTCCCGGGCGCCGTCGCCGCAAATAATCATGCCGGCAACAGCAAACGACTATGTCGAAAGCGGTTATATCGATCGAAGGCCTCAGAATCAGGGCTAACCACGGTGTCTTTTCTCAGGAGACGCTCGTGGGGAATGTCTTCGAAGTGTCACTGCGCCTGTCCTATCCGCCGGCCATCGAGGCCATGGCCGATGATGACCTCGGCCATTCGCTCAACTATGCCGAGGTAATAGAGATAGTCAAGCGCGAGATGGCAACGCCGTCGAAGCTGCTCGAACATGTGGTGGGGCGCATCCGTGCGGCGGTTCTCGATGCTTATCCGGCTATTGACGGCGGCGAAATCACGGTCAGAAAACTCACCCCTCCCGTCTCCGCCCAGCTCGATTCTGTCGGCTTCACCTGTAGCTGGTGACCTGCCCCCACGGTAAATTTTTGGAAGGATGTAATATTTTTTACGTTCAACCGCAGCGCATTGAAAAAAAAGTATTACATTTGTGAAAATTTGGAATAAAATGGCCGTCGATCTCAAACAGCAGCTTGACCGCGTGGCGACCAAGGCAGACTTGGTCGTGGAGCGATACTGCCGTTTGCGCGATGAGAAAAACGCCGCCGACGCTCGCATCGCCGAGCTCACAGCCGAGCTTGAGCGTAACAAAGTCGAGATTGAGAAACTCACCATGGAAAACGAGTATCTCAGAATAGCCTCGACGCTGGCGCCCGACGGAAAGCGTCTCGAAGAGACGCGGTCATTGATAGCCGGATTGGTGCGGGAAATAGACCGCTGCATCCTCGATCTCAACGAATGATGCTGACAGATGAAAGATAAACTGAAGGTAACAATCAAGATAGCCGACGTCGAACCGGTGCATTTCGATATTGACAGGGCAGAAGAGCCCGTCTATCGCAAGGCAGCCTACCACCTCAACAAGTTGTGGGCAAACTGGCGGGAGGTCCATAAACAGAAATCCTCACATGAGGTGCTTGCGCTTGTCGCTCTGGCTTTTGCAGAGCTGTATTATAGAAAAAGCGACCAGTTGCAGGCTCAGAGTGAGATGATTGACGATTTTGAGCATAAACTCGACGAGATACTGCTCAAAGCCGACTGATAGTTGAACGAAAGTTTTTTTATCGTCTCCACGGTCGATTTTCCTGTGTCGCAATTTGAGGCTGACGCGGGTTTGTCGTTGTGCGGATACGTCTGCCGCCAGCGCTGCCGAGGCCGACCGAGAGAGAACTTTTATTTAACTGTTAATCAATATAAGTAATATATGTCACATATAATATTGTATATCGCTATCGCCATCATCAGCGCGGCTATCGCAGTGGCAGTCACTGTCATAGTGCAGCGGTCGATGGCAAAAAGCCGCGCAAAGGTGATTTATGACGACGCCGTGCGCGAGGCCGAGGACCTCAAACGCAACAAAATCCTTGAAGGCCGCGAAGAGGCCCTGCAGATTACAGCCGACGCCGAGAAGCAGGCAAACCAGCGCATGTCGAAGATACAGTCGGTTGAGGCGCGACTGAAACAGCGTGAACTTCAGCTCAACCAGCAGCAGGGTGAAAACCAGCGTGCCAAAAACGAGCTTGAGGCAACCCGCCAGACTCTCGACGCGCAGTTTGCTGTCGTCGAGTCGCGTCAGGCCGAGCTTGACAAGCTCCACCATCAGGCCCAGGAACAGCTCGAGCATATCTCGGGCCTCTCGTCGCAGGAAGCCAAGGAGAAACTCATCGAATCGCTCAAAGACGAAGCCAAGACAGCCGCCGCCTCTTATATCAACGATATAATGGACGACGCGAAGATGACGGCAAACAAAGAAGCCAAACGCATTGTCGTCCAGTCGATACAGCGTGTTGCTACCGAGACTGCCATCGAGAACTCGGTCACGGTCTTCCATATTGACAGCGACGAGGTCAAAGGCCGCATCATCGGCCGTGAGGGCCGCAACATCCGGGCTCTCGAAGCCGCTACGGGCATCGAGATTATCGTCGACGATACCCCCGAGGCTATCGTGCTTTCGGGCTTCGACCCCGTCCGTCGCGAAATCGCCCGCCTGGCCCTGCATCAGCTTGTCGCTGACGGCCGTATCCACCCCGCCCGTATCGAAGAAGTTGTCGCCAAAGTCCGCAAACAGATTGAAGAGGAAATCATCGAGACCGGCAAGCGCACGGCCATCGACCTCGGCATCCACGGACTGCACCCCGACCTCATCCGCCTCGTCGGCAAGATGAAATATCGCTCGAGCTACGGTCAGAACCTGCTCCAGCACTCTCGCGAGACTGCGAATCTCTGCGCCATCATGGCCTCTGAGCTCGGTCTCAATCCCAAGAAAGCCCGCCGGGCCGGCCTTCTCCACGATATAGGCAAAGTGCCTGACGACGAGCCCGAACTGCCGCATGCACTCTTAGGCATGAAGCTTGCCGAGAAATATAAGGAGAAGCCCGAAATCTGCAACGCCATCGGCGCCCACCACGACGAAATCGAGCAGACATCGCTTCTCGCGCCCATCGTTCAGGTCTGCGACGCCATCTCGGGCGCACGTCCCGGCGCCCGCCGGGAGATTGTCGAGGCATATATCAAGCGCCTCAAGGATCTCGAACAGCTTGCCCTTTCATATCCCGGTGTCCTCAAGACCTACGCCATCCAGGCCGGCCGAGAGCTCCGCGTCATTGTCGGTGCCGATAAGATTGACGACGCCGAGACCGAAAAACTGTCGTCGGAAATCGCACGCCGCATTCAGGACGAGATGACCTATCCCGGTCAGGTCAAGATTACGGTCATCCGCGAGACACGCGCCGTCAGCTTCGCCAAATAACAGCCTCCTGTATACTTACTATATATGAGCGAGAAAGACAAGGCCGCCGAAGACGACGGCCGCGAAGAACTGAAACCTGCCGGCCGCTGTCGCCGTTGTTGCGACAAAGAGCCGCGAGGCAAACTGCACTCTTTCAACTGGCGAGGACATACCCGGCGGGTATGCCGACAGCGATATGGTCGAGGTGCAGTTCAAGAACACCCGCAAAGGCTACTATAAAAATTCGATAAACCTCGATCTCAAGATTGGCGATCTCGTCGCCGTCGAGGCCTCGCCGGGTCACGACATAGGCGAGGTGACTATGGTCGGCGCGCTGGTCAATCTGGCAATGCGCAAGGCCAATGTCAAGCCCAACGCCGAGGTCAGACGCATATTTCGCAAGGCCAAACCTGCCGACATCGAGAAATTCGAGGAAGCCAAGGCCCGCGAGCACGACACGATGATACGCGCCCGCAAGATAGCCGAGAGTCTCAACCTCAACATGAAAATCGGCGATGTCGAGTATCAGGGCGACGGCAACAAGGCCATCTTCTATTATATCGCCGACGAGCGCGTCGACTTCCGTCAGCTCATCAAGGTGCTGGCCGACACGTTCAAGGTGAGGATAGAGATGAAACAGATCGGCGCGCGTCAGGAAGCCGGCCGCATCGGCGGCATCGGCCCCTGCGGACGTCCGCTGTGCTGTTCGAGCTGGATGACCAACTTCGTGTCGGTCGCCACAAGTGCCGCCCGCTATCAGGATATATCCCTTAACCCCCAGAAGCTCGCCGGACAGTGTGCCAAGCTCAAATGCTGTCTCAACTTCGAGGTCGACGTCTATGTCGAGAGCGCCAAGTTCCTGCCGCCGCGCGACGTCAGGCTCGAGACTGCCGACGCGACATACTACCACTTCAAGACCGACATCTTCAAGCGCGAAATCACATACTCGACCGACAAATCGTTTGCAGCCAACCTCGTCACCATCGACGCCCGGCGCGCATTCGAGGTCATAGCCATGAACAAGGCCGGCGAGAAACCGCTGACTCTTGAGGCTGAGGAAGGCGCAAAGCCCGCTGAAAACAAAGCCTTCGGCGACATACTCGGACAGGACGATGTCGCGCGTTTCGACAAGAAGAAAAAACGCCGTAACAAACAGAAGTCACAGCCTCAGGCCGCTAACGGCAATGGCGCCGATGCCGCGAAAACCGCCGGCGAAAACCGTCAGGAGGGTGCCGACGCCGATGGCGCAGGAGGCGAAAACCGCCGCCCCGAGCGACAGAAGCGCCGCAATGACCGTCGCCGCCGTCAGGGTGGGGCGGGTGACAAGTCTAACCGTCCCGAAGGCGGTGACACAGCTGCCGGAGGTAAAAACGGGTCTGCGTCATGAAACGGCTGCCGGCGGTCGCTGTTTTGCTGCTGATGCTGGCTGCGGCGTGCGGCTTCGGTGCCGATGAGAGCGGCGACTACCGTACTGTCAGTGCCGACGGATGGCTCTACGGCGACACTCTCGCCTTCGGGCCGCTCGACTGCGATTCGGGCGCGCGGGGCGACCTCGTTGTGGTAGTGCGCCACGGCAACGGCTACATATACAGCAATATATGGCTTGAAATGACAAGGCAGGCCTGCGACACAGTCACTGTTACAGATACTTTCAACATAGCTTTGGCCGACCCCATGGGCCGCTGGTACGGCACCGGTCTCGGTCTGAGCTATCAGCGCGCCGACACTGTGCTTAAAAACATTATCGCGCCCGACAGTGTTCCTATAAAGATACGGCACATTATGCGTCAGGACACGCTCGAGGACATCGAGCAGATTGGCATAGTGTTTGTGTCAAACGGCAAATGAACATGAAACAATATTTCGACAGTCTGATTTTTGATATGGACGGCACTCTTTGGGATGCCGTTCCCTCCTACTGCAAAATCTGGGAGTATACGCTCGACGAGTTCGGTCTCGGCGATATCAAGGTCACACGGGAGGAGCTTGACCGTCTCATGGGCAAGCCCGTCGACGTCCTTGTCGATACAATCGTCACCCGACATGTCGACCGCACGCGTTTCCTCGAGGCGCTCGACGCCAACGAAGACCGCCTGATGCCGGTTCTCGGCGGACGCCTCTATCCCGGTGTGAAAGAGACCATAAGAGAGCTTGCCCGCGACCATAAGCTGTTTATGGTAAGCAACTGTTCGCCCAAAGGGACTGTCAACTTCATGGCATATTCGGGCCTGACCGACTGCTTCACCGACTCGCTGACCTACGGCCAGACACATGTCGGCAAAGACGTCAACATCGCGACGCTCGTCAGCCGCTACGGCCTCGCGTCTCCGCTTTATGTGGGAGACACCCAGGGCGATGCCGACGCCTCTCACAGGGCAGGCGTACCGATAGCCTGGGCCGCGTATGGCTTCGGTCATGTCAGCGACCCCGATTATATCATAAAAGAATTCAGCAATCTGATAGAATTAGTGAAAAATGGTGAGTGTTGATAAAGATAAACTTTGTCTTTTGAGTGACAGTGAGCAGAAATTGCGTTGCGACAAGGTGAGAGCCATGATGCGTGAAAACGGTGTCGACGGCCTCCTTGTCAGCGACAACGCCAACGTATATTATCTGACCGGCCGTGTCTTCTCGGGCTATGTCTATATCTCGACTGAAAGCGACGAGCCTTATTATGCCGTCAAACGCCCCTGTCATCTCGTCGGCAGACGCATCGTGATGATACGCAAGCCCGAGGAGATGACGCGCATGTTCGAGGGCGAGTCTGCCATACGTCCTCCGCGCCGCCTGGGCCTCGAGATGGGTGCATTGAGTTATAACGCGGTCACAAGACTGATGAAGATATTTCCCGGTGTCGAATTTGCCGACGCTACTCCAGTGATGTGTGCGGCACGCGCCGTCAAGACAGACGAGGAGATAGCAAAAATCAGATTCTCGGGCGTAAAACACCGCCATCTTTATGAACGCATCCCGCATCTCTATAAAGAGGGTATGCGCGACATCGAACTTCAGGTCGAGATCGAGCGCACGGCCCGTCTCGAAGGCTGCCTGGGTCAGTTCCGCGTCGCCGGCAATGATATGGAGCTGTTTATGGGCAATGTGCTCGTCGGTGAGAACGCCGACAATCCGTCGCCCTATGATTTCGCCATGGGTGGCGCAGGCATGGACCCGTCGCTGCCTGTCGGCGCCGACGGCACAATCATCAAGCCGGGCCTCAGCGTCATGGTTGATGTAAACGGCAATTTCACAGGCTATATGACAGACATGACGCGTTGCTACGCCGTCGAACCCCTGCCCGAACGCGCAGCCCGCGCCCATCAGCTCTCGATCGACATCTGCGCCGAGCTTGCCCGCATGGGACGCCCCGGCGTCGAGGCCAAGGCTTTGTATGAAAGAGCGCTCGAAATGGCGACAGAGGCCGGCATGGCAGAGTTTTTCATGGGCCATCGCCAGCATGCCGGCTTTGTGGGCCACGGTGTCGGCATCGAAATCAACGAGCTGCCCGTCATCGCTCCGCGCTCGCGCGACATTCTCGCAGCCGGCAATGTCATAGCCCTCGAACCTAAATTTGTCATTCCGGGCGTCGGCGCCGTCGGCATAGAGAACACTTACCGTGTCACCGATTCGGGGCCGATGGAACGGCTCACCGACGCCCCCGAAGAAATTATTTATTTTGACTGACAGATTTCTGCTGCTGATGACAAACCTTAAAAATCATTTAAAAAACAAGATATTCAAAACTGTCGGCGATGTGGCCGACGACCTCGGCCGCCGGTGCTATGTCGTCGGCGGCTATGTGCGCGACCTTCTGATTGAGCGTCCGTCGAAAGACATCGATTTTGTATGTGTCGGTCCCGGCATCGAGCTTGCTCAGGCTGTGGCCTCTCGACTCGGCTCCAACACCAAGGTAGCCGTTTTCCGCAATTATGGCACCGCCCGTATCTGCCGCCACGGCGTCGAACTCGAATTTGTCGGTGCCCGCCGCGAGTCGTATAACCGCAACTCGCGCAACCCCATCGTCGAGAACGGCACTCTCGAAGACGACATCTCGCGCCGCGATTTCACAATCAACGCCATGGCGATATCTGTCAACGGCGACACTTTCGGCGAGCTTGTCGACATGTTTGACGGTCTCGGAGATCTCGAGCGACGCATCATCCGCACACCTCTCGACCCCGACATAACTTTCAGCGACGATCCACTGCGCATGCTGCGCGCCATCAGATTCGCAACGCAGCTGCAGTTTGACATCTGGCCCGAGACCTTCGACGCCATCTGCCGCAACGCCTCGCGCATAGAAATCATCACCGCCGAGCGCATCAAGGACGAGCTCTCGAAGATAATGCGTTCGCCCAGGCCGTCGATAGGGTGGGATTTGCTCTATAAAAGCGGATTGCTCAAGCTGATACTTCCCGAACTGGCGGCCCTGCGCTGTGTCGAGGTCGTCAACGGCCGCGGTCACAAGGACAACTTCTATCACACTCTGCAGGTGCTCGACGGCGTCGCTGCGGCCTCTGACAACGAATGGCTGCGCTGGGCCGCACTCCTGCATGACATCGCCAAGCCCGTCACCAAACGCTATGACAAAAATCTCGGCTGGACATTCCACAGCCACAACATAGTGGGAGCCAAGATGATTCCGGGCATATTCGCCCGTCTGAAACTGCCGCTCGGCGCCGAGATGCGTTATGTGCGCAAACTCGTCGACCTCCACATGAGGCCGATTGCCCTCGCCGAAGAAGAGGTGACCGACAGCGCTGTCCGCCGTCTGATGAACTATGCCGAGGACGACCTCGCCGACCTGATGATACTCGCCCGCGCTGACATAACCAGCAAGAACGAGGAGAAGAAACAGCGTTTTCTCGACAACTTCGACATTGTCGACGAGAAATTCCGCGACATTTCGGCCAAAGACGCCGAGCGCGCGCGCCGCAATCCCGTCGACGGCGTCGAGATCATGAAGATTTTCGGGCTGCCGCAGTCTCCGACTGTGGGCTTCTTCGCCTCTAACCTCAAACAGGCCATCAAAGACTGCGAGATAGAGGACACACGCGAGGCCGCGCTTGCCTATCTGCTTGACCTCGCGGCCAAGAACGGCATTCCCGTTGTCAATTATCCTGAAGAATTAGATAAAAAACAGTAAACTATGTATTACGTCAGCAAACGACTCGAAATATCGGCGGCTCACCGCCTCTCGCTCGACTACGAGAGCAAATGCTCGTCGCTCCACGGCCATAACTGGATTATCACCGTCCACTGCCGTGCAGCCGAACTAAATGCCAACGGCATGGTGACCGACTTCACTGACATCAAGCGTCTTGTCAGCGATCGTCTCGACCACAAATGCCTCAACGACGTCGTCGGTTTCAATCCCACGGCCGAGAATATCGCCCGCTGGATATGCGACAATGTTGACAACTGCTATCGTGTCGATGTTCAGGAAAGTGAAGGAAATACGGCAAGTTATGAAAAAGACCTATAAAGTAAACGAAATATTCTGCTCGCTGCAGGGCGAGGGGTGGTTCACCGGCACGGCCGCCGTGTTCCTCCGCTTCAGCGGCTGCAACCGCTGCTGTGAGTTCTGTGACACCGACCATTTCGACGGTCGTGAGATGACGGCCGAAGAGATTGTCGCCGAAGTTGCGCGTTATTGTCCGCGCCATCTTGTCGTCACCGGCGGCGAGCCCGCTCTGCAGCTCGACAGCGAGCTTGTCAGGGCTCTCAAAGCTGAGAAATTTTTCATTCAGGTCGAGACCAACGGCAGCCTTCCCCTGCCGCCGGATGTTGACTGGGTGACATGCTCGCCGAAGGAAGCTCCGTGGGAGATAGGCCGCATCGACGAGCTGAAAGTGGTCTATCAGGGACAGGACGTCGAGACGATTGCCTCGCTGCTGCCCGCGCCGCGGCTTTTCCTCCAGCCCTGTTCGGGACTCAATATCAGGGAGACGGTCGAATATATCCTGTCGCATCCGCGCTGGCGTCTATCATTGCAAACCCATAAGTTTATCGATATAAGATGAAAACGAGACTGATTTTATTCATGGTCGCCGTCCTTGCCGGGCTGCCGTTCGCAGCCTCGGCTCAGAGCGACAAGGTTGTCGAGACTGTCCGCGAGAGCCCGCTGTCAAAAGACGACATGTGGCACAACCTGCGCCGCTGGGTATCGCTGACATTCGACCGTTCTGACGTCATCGACATGGAAGATGCCGGCCGCGGCACGATGATAGTCAAGTGGGCGTGTCCGGTCAAGGCCGCTTCTGAATTTATCGACCCTGTCGTTTCGGCGACATATCAGATTGATGTGCGCGAGGGCAGATACCGTGTGCGCTGTCTCGCCCCGAAAATTTCGTTCCGCATCGTCCGTCCTGCCGGCTTCGACGAGTACATGCCCCTCAACTCGGCCGACATCAACCTCATCACCGGTCTGGCGCAGCGCTTCTACGGCGGAAGCCTCGACTGGCCCGTCGACGAGACCTATGACAATATTCTCAACGCCTATGTCGAGTATCTCGACGGCACCCCCAAATACCGCAGTGACCGTGACCGCGAGAAAGGCAAGGTCTCTGACGAGTGGAAGACCGCCGAACATAACTGGAAAGTCCTTCATGACGTCAGGGAAGGTCTTGACAATCTCAACGCCTCGATGCTCGAATCACTCAACAAGTCTCTGACCGCCAATGACGATTTTTAAACGCATATTGTCGTTCGCGGCGCTGGCGCTGACGGCCTCGCTCGCGGCTTTCGCGGCCGACGACGTCGAGGTCAGCATCGTCAATTTTTATCCCGGGCCTGACGTCTACGAGCTCGAGGGTCACACGGCTCTGCGCGTCAAATCGCCCGCCTATGACGTCGCTGTGAGCTACGGCACATATGATTTCAACAGCCCCAATTTCATCTACCGCTTTGTCAAGGGCGAGACTGACTACCGCGTCGTGGCCTATCCCTGGCGCCCTTTCGCCGACGCCTACATAAGACAGGGACGCCGCATCGTCGCGCATCCGGTAGCGCTCGATTCGGTGCAGACAGCGCGTTTTCTCGCGCTTGTCGACGAGAATCTGCGCCCCGAGAACGCTGTCTACCGCTATAATTATGTCAAAGACAACTGCGCCACGCGGCCTCTCGCCATCGTCGAGCGTGCTCTCGGCGACAGCATAGTGCTCGATGGCGTGCCTTCTGCCGGCATGACGACATTCCGCGAGGTCATGCGTCGCTATCACACTAATTATCCGTGGTATCAGTTCGGCATCGATCTCGCGCTCGGCAGCGGCATCGACTATCCCATAACGCTCCGCGAGGCCACTTTCGCTCCGGCGACACTCGACAGCCTCCTTGCCTCGGCTACTGCCGGAGGCCGTCCCGTGACAGGCCCTGCCGTGATTGTCAATGACGTCGCTCCCGACGCCGCCGTTGAAGGGCCGACACCGTGGTTTCTGACACCGACGGCAGTCTTTACGCTGCTGCTTGCTATAACTCTTGTGCTGACAGTCAGAGATGTGCACCGCCGGCGTGTGAGCCGTTGGTTCGACAGCCTGCTTTTCGGTGCCTTTGGCCTCACCGGCTGCCTGATTGCATTTCTGGTCTTTATATCGGTCCACGAGGCCACCTCGCCCAACTATCTGCTCGTTTGGCTCAATCCCTTCTGCCTCATTCCGGCAATATTTATTTGGTTAAAAAAGGCCAAGGCAATCATTTTGTCATATCAAATTGTTAACTTTGTTGTGTTAATTTTTCTTGCCGCCGCGTGGCCCTGGCTGCCACAGTCGGGCAACGTAGCCTTTGTGCCTCTGTTGCTGTGCGATATGATGCGGTCGGCAAGCTATATTTATATAAATTTAAAGAACAGACGACTCTCTGAAGGTGAAGTCAATCGTTGAGAGACATATCAGGCCGCGCCTGATGCTGGTACTGCTGGCATCGATGGTGTCGATGACGCTGCCCGCGGGTACACCCTCGCCGCAGCCGCGTCTGCTTGTCGGCATCATGGTCGAAGGTCTCGAACGCGACTATCTCGACCTGTTGCGCGAGAGTTTCGGCTCGGGCGGCTTCAACCGTCTGTTGCGCGACGGGGTCGTCATATCCGACGCCGACTACGGCACCAACCTTGACAACGTAGCCGCGACGGCTGTTGTCATGACCGGCGCGTCGCCGGTCGTCAGCGGCATTCCCGCCTCGGCCTATTATGACCCGTCGAAGATGAAGGTTGTCGAGGTGCTCGACGACCCTCAGGTGATGGGCAATTTCACGACCGAGACATATTCTCCCGCGGCTCTGCGCGTCTCGACCGTCTCTGACGAGGCCCGTATCGCCGGCGGAGGCGTCACCCAGGCCTACAGCATCGCCCCCGATGCCCGTGTCGCCATACTCATGGCCGGCCATGCAGGCAACGGCGGCGTATGGATAAACGACAATACCGGCGCATGGGCCTCGTCGACATATTATACCGAGCTTCCCGCCGGAGTGGCTACCGCCAACCGTCTGATGCCCTTGTCGTCGCGTCTCGACACAATGAGCTGGGTGCCGTCGGCCAAGGCCGAGGCATATCCCAATCTGCCCGACCATCTGACCCATTATCCCTTCAGATATGTCTTCCCGCGCGGCAAAGACAACCGTTATGCGATGTTCAAGGACTCGCCGCTTGTCAACCGCGAGGTGACATCGCTCGCCTCTGACTTTATCGGCGGCATGAAACTCGGCACTCACGACGGCGTCGATGTGCTGAATGTCGCTTACACGCTGACATCGTTCGACTACTCGAAGAATCCCGATAACCGCTTCGAGATGATGGACGCCTATATCAAGCTTGACCGCAATCTCGAACAGCTATTCGCCGCCATAGACCGCAATGTAGGGGTGGGTAACTCGGTCGTCTATCTCGCCGCGACACCTCCGGCGCCGCGCGCCAAACGCGACGATCCCCGGTGGCGCATACCGACCGGCGAGTTCTCGACCCGTAAAGCCGGTTCGCTGCTCAACATGTATCTCATGGCCGTCTACGGCACCGGCGAATGGGTCTCGGCTTTCCATAACAACCAGTTCTATCTCAATAACAAACTCATCAAGGAGCGTTCGCTCGACGCCAGGACCGTCCGCACCGATGCCGCCGGTTTCCTTGCCCGTATGACGGGTGTCGAAGGTGTCTATACCATCGACGATGTCATCATCGGGCGCCTCGGTGACCGCAACGACGCCATCCGCCGCAACACCGACGTCGCCATCGCCGGTGACCTGTTCATCAACATCCTTCCCGGCTGGGAACTTGTCGACGATTATGCCACCGTCGGACCCGACCGGCACACCGGTCAGGTCAACCGCGTCACAGCTACTACCGGCCCGGTGTTCATCCTTGCTCCTAACGTCCCGGCCCGTGTCATCGACACTCCGGTCGACGCCCGCGTAATCGCCCCGACAGTCGCGAGACTGTTGCGCATACGCTCGCCCAACGGTGCTTCTTTGCCCGCCCTCCCGCTCGACTGATAGTCTGGTGGCATACCGTAGTGATAAATTTGGGCGCGACAGCGCGTTAAACAGCTTATTTTTTATAACTTTGCATCCGGCTGCATGCCTTGCGGCCGATAATATCGTAAATAACAACACCAACAATATATGTCATTCATACAGCTATTAACCAAAGTTTTTGGTAACAAATCGCAGCGCGATTTGAAATCTATTCAGCCTATTGTTAATAAAATCAAGGCATTGGGCCCCGAAATGGAGGCTTTGAGCAACGACGAGCTCCGCGGCCGCATCGACGCCGTCCGCGCCGACATCGCCGCCGCCACTGCCGAAGACCATAAGCAGATCGAGACCCTCAAGGCTTCGGTCGAGTCGCTTCCCTACGACGAGCGCCAGCCCGTCTGGGACAAAATCGACAAACATGAGAAAAATATTCTTGACATCATAGAAGACAAGCTCAACGAGCATCTGCCCGTGGTCTTCGCCACCCTCCGCGAAACCGCTGCCCGTTTCGCCCATAACGAGATTGTCGAGGTCACCGCCACCGACCTCGACCGCGAGCTCGCAGGCCAGGGCCGCGACTTCGTCAGCATCGAGGGCGACAAGGCTCTCTGGAAAAACCACTGGATGGCCGGCGGCAACGAAATAACCTGGGACATGGTCCACTACGACGTCCAGCTCATCGGCGGCGTCGTGCTCCATCAGGGCAAAATCGCCGAGATGGCCACAGGCGAGGGCAAGACTCTTGTCGCCACGCTCCCCGTTTTCCTGCGTTCACTCTCGAAGCGCGGCGTCCACGTCGTCACCGTCAACGATTACCTGTCGAAACGTGACTCAGAGTGGATGGGCCCGCTCTATATGTTCCACGGCTCTACAGTCGACTGTATCGACAAACACGAGCCAAACACCCCCGAGCGTCGCGCCGCCTACGACTGCGACATCACCTTCGGCACAAACAACGAGTTCGGTTTCGACTACCTCCGCGACAACATGGCGATGTCTCCTCAGGACATGGTGCAGCGCAAACACTACTACGCCATCGTCGACGAGGTCGACTCGGTGCTCATCGACGACGCCCGTACGCCTCTCATCATCTCTGGTCCCGTGCCGAAGGGCGACGACCAGTACTTCAACGAATACAAGCAGAACGTCCAGAAGGTCGTCGAGGCACAGCGCCGTCTCGTGACTCAGATTCTCACCGAGGCCAAGACTAAACTCGCCTCTGACGACAAGGAAGTCAAAAAAGAGGGCGCCCTGCTGCTATTCCGTGCCTATAAGGGCCTGCCCAAAAACGGTGCGCTCATCAAGTTCCTCAGCCAGGAGGGCATGAAGAACATCCTTCTCGAGACCGAGGCCCACTATCTTCAGGACAATGCCCGCGAGATGCCCATCGTGACCGACCCCCTCTATTTCGTCATCGACGAGAAGAACCGCAGCGTCGAGCTGACCGACAAGGGCATCGACGAACTCACCGGCAAGACAGCCGACCCCGAGTTCTTCGTCCTTCCCGACATCGCCTCGCAGCTTTCCGAGCTCGAGCATCTGCCTGACCCCAATGAGCGCCAGATCCGTAAAGACGAGCTCATGCAGAACTATGCCATCAAGGCCGAGCGAGTCCACACAGTCACTCAGCTGCTCAAAGCCTATACGCTCTTTGAGAAAGACGTCGAGTATGTCATCGACGACAACAAGATTAAGATTGTCGACGAGCAGACCGGCCGTATCATGGAAGGCCGTCGTTACAGTGACGGACTCCATCAGGCGATCGAGGCCAAGGAAGGCGTAAAGGTCGAGCACGCCACCCAGACATTCGCCACGATCACCCTTCAGAACTACTTCCGCATGTATCACAAGCTCGCCGGTATGACCGGTACGGCCGAGACCGAGGCGGGTGAGTTCTGGGACATCTATAAACTCGACGTCGTCACCATCCCGACCAACAAGCCCGTGGCGCGCATAGACATGAACGACCGTGTCTACAAGACCAAGAAAGAGAAATATGCTGCCGTCATCGACGAAATCGTGCGTCTGCGCGACGCCGGCCGTCCCGTCCTCGTCGGTACGACTTCGGTCGAAATTTCAGAGTTGCTCAAACGCATGCTCGACATGCGCAAGATCGACGCCCAGGTGCTCAATGCCAAGCTTCATCAGAAAGAGGCTCAGGTCGTCGCCCAGGCCGGTCAGAAAGGCGTCGTCACCATCGCCACCAACATGGCGGGCCGTGGTACCGACATCAAGCTGACCCCCGAGGTCAAGGAGGCCGGCGGTCTCGCCATCATCGGCACAGAGCGCCACGAGTCGCGCCGTGTCGACCGTCAGCTCCGCGGACGTTCGGGACGTCAGGGCGATCCGGGTTCGTCGATTTTCTTCGTCTCGTTCGAAGACCAGCTGATGAGACTCTTCGCCACCGACAGCGTCATGAAATGGCTTGACCGTCTCGGCCTCAAAGAAGGCGAGCCCATCGAGCACAAGATGGTGTCGAACGCTATCGAGAAAGCACAGAAACGCGTCGAGGAGAATAACTTCGGCATCCGCAAACGCCTGCTCGAGTATGACGACGTCATGAACAAACAGCGTTCGTATATCAACAACCGGCGCCACCACGCCCTCATCGGCGAGCGCATCGGCATCGATATCGCCAACATGCTCTATGACACCGTCGAAAACCTCATCAACGTCTATGAACAGCCGACAGACTACGCCGATCTCACTCTCGAGCTCTTCAAGGTGCTCTCGATCGAGAATCCGCTGAGCGAGGAAGAGTTCCGCAGTCTCGACAAAGAGGATAAGTTCGAAAAAGTGCGTGCGGCTGCCGTCGAGGCTCTCGAACGCAAGAACCAGCGCATCTGCGAGGTCGCCATGCCCGTCATCGCCAACCTCATCGAGAACTCTGACTACCGCGGCAAGATCATCGTGCCCATCACCGACGGCAAACGCGTCTTCAACCTCCGCGTCGACCTTCAGGAGGCATATGACACACAGTGCAAGTCGATTATCAAGGAGTGGCAGAAAGGCCTTCTCCTTGTCACGATTGACGAACTCTGGAAAGAGCACCTCCGTGAGCTCGATCAGCTGCGCCAGTCTGTCCAGAACGCATCTTACGAGCAGAAAGACCCGCTGGTTATCTACAAAGTCGAGTCGTTCCACCTCTTCGAGAATATGCTCAACCAGCTTAACGTCAAGGCACTCTCGGCCCTGATGCGCGCACAGATTCCCGTGCGTCAGCAGACTCCCGACGAACAGGGTCAGCAGCCCGAGCGCCGTCCCGACGTCAAGGAAGCCGCGCCTGATATGCCTAATCAGTATAAGCAGAACAACTATCGCACTTCGCGCGAGGCCCTTCCCGGCGAAAACGCCCAGCGTGAGGCCGCTTCTGCCCGTCAGGGCGAACGTCAGCCCGTGATGCCGGTCAAAGCCGCGCCGAGAATCGGACGCAACGACCCCTGTCCCTGCGGTTCAGGCAAAAAATACAAAAACTGCCACGGCAAAGGTCTATGATAAAGAGACTTGCGATTAGTGGTGTCCGCTCTGTCCGACCCGTCTGACAAGTCCGACCCACCGACCGATAACAAAGGCGCGACCGATTCCGGCCGCGCCTTTGCAGTTTGATACCATACATGTATCCGCCTGCCGCATTAGCCTCTGCATGAGCCGCGGGCTTTAGCTCGGTGGTGAGTGGGACTAATTTCCCCCCCTCCCTTCAACATTATTGAACTTTTTTTCTTAAATTTGCTGCCTGTTAAGTCACTTACAGCAAAACAAAGCTAATAATGAACGAAAACGACCTCAAACACCTGAAGCAGGACTCCGACGGCCTGCTCAACTACGAATACCCCGCAAACCATATCGACACCGTCGAAGCCGACGACGTCAACGCCATCGTCGACAACCTCGCCGACATCGATCGCGACGGTCAGTTCTGCGCCAGCGCCGCCAAATATCTGAACATCATCGACAGCCAACGGTTTGACGACGCCGTCAGACGTCTCGTCGCCCTGACGATTGACAAAGACCGCGAACACCGCTACCTGCTCGGACTCATGACCGCCATCTACGAACGCGCCGACGGGCTCTGCGCTGCCGACAACAACTTCAGACGCATCTACAAGCGTCTCCATCCCACCTCTGTCATCTGACACTAAAACAGACAATTATTATAATGACTAAAAAAATTCTTGCCTTCGCGGCATTAATCATGATGTTCGCTTCGTGCGGCTCGGCCAACGGCAGCAACGAAAAAAACGCCGACGGCTCAGACTCAATCAAAAACCAACAGACAACCGACATGCAACAGACCGACTCTTCAAGCGTCAAAGTCAAAGTCGAGACGACTCTCGGCAATTTCACCGTACTTCTATACGGCGACACCCCGCTTCACCGCGACAACTTCGTCAAACTCGTCAAGGAAGGATACTATAACGGTACACTCTTCCACCGTGTCATAAACGAATTCATGGTACAGGCCGGCGATCCTGACTCGAAGACCGCCAAACCCGGACAGCAGCTCGGCACCGGAGGCCCCGGCTACACCATCCCGGCTGAAATCGTCTATCCGCGCCACTTCCACAAACGCGGCGCTCTCGCCGCAGCGCGTCAGGGCGACCAGGTCAATCCGATGAAAGAATCTTCAGGCTCGCAGTTCTATATCGTCACAGGCAAGAAAGTCACCGACGCCGAGATGGCACAGCTCGAGAACTATGCCCGCAACACAGCCATGCAGAACTATTTCAACAACCTGGTCATGAAAAACCAGGACGAGATAGCACGTCTGCGTCAGAACAACGACCGCGAAGGCCTCAACAAACTTCAGGAGAAGCTCATCGCCGAGACTGAAGCCAACTTCAGCGACTCGACCGAGCTCGTCACCCCCGAGATGAAACAGGCCTACAAGACCGTCGGCGGCACTCCCCACCTCGACAACGCCTACACCGTCTTCGGCGAAGTCATCGACGGCATGGACACCGTCGACAAAATCGAAAAAGTACAGACCGACCGCAGCGACCGTCCCAACGAAGACGTCAAAATCATAAAAATGGAAATCGTCGGCTGATGATCAGCTTTGAGACACTGACGCTCGACAACGGGCTCAAAATCATCTCAAACCGCGACCCAAACACGGCAATGGCTGCCGTCAACGTGCTCTACGACACCGGTTCTCGCGATGAAACACGCGACCTGACCGGTGTCGCGCATTTGTTTGAGCACGTCATGTTCGGCGGCTCGGCCAACGTCGCCGACTACAGCGCCGCCATTGAAGCCGCCGGAGGGTCTGACAACGCCTGGACGAGCAACGACTACACCAACTTCTATGAAGTCCTTCCCGCTGTCAACATCGAGACAGCCTTCTGGCTCGAGAGCGACCGCATGCTGTCGCCGACGCTGAGCGAGGAAGTCCTCGACGTCCAGCGTCGCGTCGTCACCGAAGAATTCAAGCAGCAGTGTCTCAACCGCCCCTACGGCGACCTTGGCCACCATCTGCGCCGCCTGCTCTACGACAGCGCTCACCCCTACAGCTGGCCCGTCATCGGCCTCGAGCCATCGCACATCGCGCGCATCACCCGCGACGACGCCCGCCGCTGGTTCTTCAGCCACTACGGCCCCGACAATGCCGTCCTCGCCGTCTCGGGCAATGTCGACCACGACCACGTCTTCGCCCTGGCCGAGAAATGGTTCGGCGACATACCCCGCCGTGGCATTGCCCGCCGCAGCCTCCCCGACCCCGGCTTCCCGCAGGCCGACGTCGTCGAGACCGTCACCGGCGCCGTCCCCGCCACGGCCGTCGTCATAGCCTTCCCCATGGCGCCTTACGGCACACGCCCCTACTTCGCCGCCGACACCATCACCGACATCCTCTCGGCCGGACGCTCGTCGCGCCTCTACCGCGACCTCATCATCGGCGGCGACGGCCTCTTCAGCGAAGTCGACGCCTCGATTTCAGGCAGTCGTCACGAAGGATTCCTCATGCTCAACGCCCGTCTCACCGACAACAGCGACAGCGCCGTCGTCCGGGCTCGCGACCTCATGCTCGACCGCGCCCGGCGGCTCGCCGTCCCCGGCGACGTCAGCCCCGCCGAGCTCGAGAAGACATTCAACCGCTTCGAGTCGCTCTTCAACTTCTCCAACATGGGCTATCAGACAAAAGCAGCCTCACTCGCCATGGCAGCCATGCTCGGCGAAGACATCAACGACACAGTCACACGGCAGCGCGCCACGACCCTCGCCGACATCGCCGGAACAGCCGGCACCATCTTCAACCGCACCCCGTCGGTCACCGTCGTCTACAAACCCCTTTCAGCCGTTTAAAGTCTTTAACTATCGCGATTTGCAAGATTGGCATAAACTGTCTATCTTTGCAAAGATAAACCGATATGCACAATACACAATAAGTCAATCATAACAAACACTCATAACCGGCAATATCTAATGAAAAAAACTATTTTAATCTTCGCCATCGCCGCAGCCACGGCTGTCAGCGCCGCGGCCACAGAGCAATGGACCCTTCAGGGCAACGCCTACAGTGTCGACACTGTCTACCACGCCAAAATCGGCCCCGGCACGACTCAGACGACCCTTCAGCTCACCGGCTCATCAAACCTCATGGTCTACTATACCACGACTGACCTCACCGACGAACATGCCGACATCCGCGTTCTCAAAGGCAACAACCGCGTCGGCGGCTCTGCCCTCGAGAAACTCTCGTCAATGACTGAGCGCAACTCACGCGAGGGAGCGCGATATTTCGCCGGCATAAACGCCGACTTCTTCAACTGGAACTCGGGCCTCTCCGAAGGCCCTGTTGTCGTCGACAACGAGATTTTCTACGGCCGTCCCGTCAATTTCGTCGTCAACTGGTATATGGATAACGACAAGAAACCCCATTTCGGCAACTTCGTTCTCACCGGCAATGTGACCTTTTCGCCGGCCGATGCCTCGCTCGGCGAGCGCACCTTTGAACTCGGCGGTGTCAACAGCGCGCCTCAGGGCAGCTCCTTCATCGTCTTCACCGAACGCAATCCCGACAAAGCCGGCGTAAACGCCGACGGCACCAACGACATCGCCGTCGTTCCCGTCGAAGGCTCCCTCTCTTATAACGGCACAGTCAGATGCCGCGTCGTCACCCCCGCCACAAGCGAGAACATCACCGTTCCCGAAGGCGGCTTCATGCTCTCGGCCGTGCTCGGCCGACAGGACCGCCGCTACTTCGAGAAACTCGTCGCCGGCGACATCGTCACCATAACGACGACATCACAGTTCGACGGCAACGGCATCGCCCAGATGGCCTGCGGCCGTCCCCGCCTGCTCAAGGACGGAGTCATCCAGAAAGCCGACATCGACAATCTCGCCGCCGGCGAAGCCCTTGGACACCTCAAGAACAACGAACCCCGTACGGCCATCGGTCT
>USIN01000003.1 GCA_900554715.1 uncultured Bacteroidales bacterium | reverse complement strand
AGGCAATGATTATTATATAGAGACGGTTGCTTCGGTGTCCTTCGAGAGCGGCACGCAAAGCGTGCGCGTCGCGGTAGCGCCGGCGCGAATCGGCGTCGATACAACGGTTGGCGACCGACTCGAGCTGGGGGTCGTGATACCCGGTCTTTTTCAACACCTCAAGGATGATGCGGCCATAGCTGACGATATCGTCGCCGGCCTGAGAGGGGGTGAGGGCCGGACGCTGCTCGAAGCCGACGTCGATGAGCTTGAGATTGCCGATGTTCTCGGTGAAGATGATGCGCTCGGGACGTATCGGGTGATGGGCTATATGGTTTGACTGAATATACTCGAGCGCGCTGACAAGCTGGTTGCGCAGCTGCGAAATATGGTGCTCGGTGACTTTGCCCTCGTCGAGCAACGTGCGCAGCGAGTCGCCGTAGACATCGTCGGTGATGATACAGCGTCCGACACCGGGCACATCTTCAAAATCGTTGATCATCACGATATTTGGATGCGCCAGATTATATCTGACATCAAATTCGCGCTCGATCATCTCCTCATATTTCCCATCGTCCTTAAACTCGGGTTTAAGAGTCTTGAGCATCACCCATTTGCCGAATTTCTTGGCGGTGTATACGTCATAAAACTCCTCGTCCCATTTGGGAAGATGCTCGATCTCTGTCCAACGCGGCGCTGACTTTTCCATTAACTAATTTATTATAACATTATATATTAATCCGCAAAGTTACACAAAAACGTCAAAAAACCGCCGGGAATTTAACTTTTTTGATTAAAACCATAGCTATCTTAGCTAAAATAGCTACCTTAGCCAATAAAAAACCAAAACACCATGACAGCCACTGATTTTGCCCGACCGAAAACAAGTTATCGCAAACTTAAGGTCTTCAAGAAATCAGAGTCAATCTACGACCTGACATATTATTTTCTTCAAGGTCATATCGCAAAAACCGACCGCACGTATGACCAGATGCTGCAGGCAGCGCGCAGCGGCAAACAGAACATCGTCGAGGGTCGGTCAGACGCGGCTTCATCGGCAGAGATAGAAATCAGGCTTTTTGGAGTGGCAAGGGGCAGCCTTCATGAATTACTCAATGATTATCTCGATTTTATGCGCACGAGAGGCATTGAAATATGGACGCCTGAGCATCAGCGTTTCAAGGCATTGAGAAATATGTGCGTCAATAATAATGAAACTGCATTTTACACGACTCTTGCACCGCGTCTCAACGACACAGAACTCACCAATATGATTGTGACGCTGATTTATCAATGCATATCTATGCTCGACAAGTTTATCGAGCTCATAAAAGACGATTTTCTCAAAAACGGCGGCATTAAAGAACAGATGCACCGGGCGAGGGTCGCGTCACGGGGTTACTGACACTTATTTTGTACGTAACAGCCATAAGATTGCGAATTTTCGCTGAAAGACGGCGACATTTTGGCTGTTGCAGAAGTCAATTATTCGTTGTATTTTTGCAGACTGTAATAAATCCAATCATTTCACCGACATGGCTGAGATAAAAATAGCGGGTATTATGCGCGCGGGCGCATATTCACCCAACCATATAGGCAATGACGCCGCCATTCTCAACATCGCCGCCGAGCAGTTGCGCAAACGCGGCTGCGAAGTCAACATTTACAGCGAAGAGCAGTTCAACTCTGGCGCCGTCACCGAGGACATCATCATCAACATGTGCCGCGAGCTGCGCTCTATCGACCTGCTGCAGAAGCGTGAGGACTCCGGTGCGCTGGTAATAAACTCGGGCTACGGCATCGAGAACTGCACCCGCGAACGCATGACCCGCATCCTCCTCGGCAGCAACATACCCCACCCCGACAGCCTCATGGTAAACACCGACGAGGCCATAAAAGACAATCTCATCAAGGCCGGCATCACCCGCTGCTGGATCAAGCGCGGCGACTTCCACGCCATGCACAAAGAGGACGTCAGCTATGCACGTCACCCCGAAGAGGCTCAGGAAGTGCTTCAGGAATATTTTCTGCGCGGCATCAAGCGCGCGGTCATCAACCGTCACCTCGAAGGCGACCTGCTGAAGTTCTACGGAGTCTGCGACACGCCGTTCTTCTACTGGTTTTTCCCCTTCAAATCCCCGCAGACCAAAGGCGCCGCTACCGAAAAGGCACCCGCAGGCTTCAACCCCGACTATCTCAAGAGCATCTGCCGCCGGGCGGCCGACGTGCTCGACATCAAGATCTACGGCGGCGACGCGATACTTTCGCCCGAAGGCGACCTGCAGATAATCGATTTCAACGACTGGCCCAGCTTCGCGCCCTGCCGCAACGAGGCGGCTCCCTATATCGCCAAATGTGTCATGTCGGCCATAAAAGAACACTACAACAAAAAATCATAATCCGGCCATGAGACGCATCGACCCGAGCGGCGCGCCACGCGCCGGACAGAAATTTCCGCTTTTCCCGAAACTCATAGCCACGTCGTTCGGCTTCGGCTTCCTGCCGGTAGCTCCGGGCACGTGGGGTGCGATACTCGCCATAATACTGTGGCTGCCGCTCTACCTTTGGGCAGCTCCCGCAGTCACCGTCGGCGTCACCGCCGCGGCAGTCGTAGTCTTCACCGTCGCCGGCACATGGGCCAGCTCGGTCTCCGAGCTATACTGGGGCAAAGACCCCGTAGTGGCATGCGTCGACGAGACCGTCGGCCAGTGGATCTCGCTGCTGCCCGTCTTCGCCGGCTGTCCCTGGTGGGAAATCGCGCTGTCACTCGCCCTCTTCCGCTTCTTCGACATCGTCAAACCCCTGGGCATACGCGCTATGGAACGCTTGCCGCGAGGCTACGGCATGATGGCCGACGACATACTCGCCGGCATCTACTCGGCTGCGATAATCCTCGCCATCAACCACTTTATACTCTGATTATGGGCAAGATAAAGAAAGCAGGCGACAAGATTCTCAACAACGACTCGTTGTTTTTCACGTTCCTGAGGTCGATAGTATCGTCACAGGCGGCTTCATGGGCCGATCTGGCGACACGCATGCTGATGTTTGCATTCGTCTTCGCCGCCCTCGACCCGTTCTACCGCTCGAACCTGTCGGTAGCCTGCGGCGCCGCCGTCGGCGGCATCGTCAACTGCACGATCAACTACCGCTTCACATTCCATGCGGCCGGCCAGAGCGTCAAAGCCGTCATCGTAAAATATATTCTTGTCTGGACGGGCAGCCTGCTGCTCAACATGTACGGCACAACATTCACCTGCGAGGCGCTGGCCCACTGGCAGTTCCTGCTCGATATGGGCTTCACGCCCGACGGCATCTTCGCGGCATCGACACTCGCCGTGTCGCTGCTGGTCTCGTGGTTCTGGAACTTCGCCCTCCAGCGCTATTTCGTCTACAGGCCGTCGAAGTTCGACCCCTATGCCATCGCCTTCGTCAATTTCCTCGGCTTCAGGAAACACAAAACGCAAAACAATATTTAAAGCAACTATTCAACACAAAATATTTTTGAGATGGATATCAAACATACAGCAAAACAATCGCGCGACTCTCTCCAGCAAGGCATCTATGCTGTCATCAATCCTTTCGTACGGCTGATGATCAAAGCCGGCGTCACACCCAACATGGTAACGACTGTCGGCCTCCTCGGCAACATAGCCGCGGCCGTTGTATTTGTCATCGCGGGCTACCGCGTCGCCACAGGCGGCGAGCTCGACTTCTCGCTCGTGACATGGGCCGGCGGTCTCATCATCGGCTTCTCGCTCTTCGACATGCTCGACGGACAGGTGGCACGCCTGGGCAACATGACATCGACCTTCGGAGCCATGTATGACTCGGTGCTCGACCGCTACTGCGAACTCTTCACCCTCGGCGGCATCGCCTACTATCTCATCCAGCTCGGCGACATCGTCGGCGCCCTCATCACCTTCATAGCCCTGGTCGGCAGCATCATGGTGAGCTATGTGCGCGCCCGCGCCGAAGGTCTCGGCCTCGAGTGCAAGATAGGCTTCATGCAGCGCCCCGAGCGCGTCGTCGTGACAGCCGCCGCATCGCTCGCCACCGGCATCACGGGCCAGTGTATCAGCCCGGCGTCTGACTTCGACCCCAACATCATCCTCGTCGTCGCCATGGGCGTCATCGCCGTCTTCGCCAACCTGACAGCCTTCGCCCGCATCAACCACTGCCGCAAACAGCTCTCAGCAAAAAAACAGTGATGAAGATACAGACTCCAAGCCTCAAAGAGAGCGCGATCTGTGTCACCGCCCTTCTGCTGTGGCTCGCCGTGACGGCCGCCTTCATAGGCTTCAGGCCCGAGCATCCGGCGATGGCCGTGCTCATCGCGGCGCTGTTCTTTGTCAACGGCGCAACACGGCGGCTTATCGTGGCGCTCATACCCTTCTGCGTCTTCGGCATCTCATACGACTGGATGAACATCTGCCCCAACTACATGGTAAATCCCATCGATGTCGCCGGCCTTTATGAAACAGAGAAGTCGCTCTTCGGCATCACAACGGCCACGGGCACTGTCGTCACGCCAAACGAATTCTTCGCCCTGCACAACTGCACGCTGATGGATTTTCTGGGCGGCGTGTTCTATCTCTGCTGGGTGCCCGTCCCCATCATCTTCGGGCTCTACCTCTATTTCAAAGGCCGCGAGGAGGCATACATCCACTTCTCGCTCGTCTTCCTGCTGGTCAACCTCATAGGATTCACGTTCTACTACATCCACCCGGCTGCTCCGCCGTGGTATGTGGCGCTCCACGGCCTCGAGCCCGTGCTCAACACCCCGGGCGACGTCGCCGGCCTCGGCCGCTTCGACGAGATGACGGGCCTCGGCATATTCAACGCCCTCTATGCCCGCAATTCCAACGTCTTCGCCGCACTGCCCTCGCTCCACTCGGCCTATACCCTGGTGGCGCTCATCTACGCCCTGCGCTACAAGGCTTCGACAGCATGGCGCATCGTCCTTGCCGTCGTCACCGCCGGCATCTGGTTTACCGCCGTATATACCTCTCACCATTATATAATAGATGTGTTGGGCGGCATCGCCTGCGCTTTCGTCGGCTTCGCCGTCTTCGAGTACGCTCTGATGCGCATCCCCGCGTTCAGCCGTTTCATCGCCCGATACGTCGCGTTCATAACCCCAAAGAAATAATCAATGTCAGATAAAGAAACACCGGCCGAAACGATACGGCCCGACGTACTCAACTACGACGACATCAGACAGATGGTGCCTAAGCTCAACGGTCACGAGAAGCTCGTCAACCGACTGCTCAAGTTCCTCTCGGTCGACAAGGTCAACGCCGTCCACGCCAAATGCTGCGACACACCCGGGCCCGAGTTTGTAAAACGCCTGCTCATCGACGAGTTCAAGATACGCCTGCGCATCGACAACGAAGAAGTTCTCGACCATCTGCCCGAAGGCGCTTTCATCACCGTCAGCAACCATCCCTTCGGCGCCCTCGACGGCATAGCACTCATCTATCTCATCACACGCCGGCGTCCGAAATTCAAGGTCATGGTCAACATGATACTCAACCGCATCGGCGCCATGCGTCCCAACTTCATCGCCGTCGACGCCTGGGCCTCGAACGACCCGGCCAAGAGAGCCGTCTCGGTCAACGGCATCCGCGAGGCCCTGCGCCAGATAAAGAGCGGCGAGCCGATAGGCTTCTTCCCCGCCGGCGCCATGAGCAAGACGACGCTATGCCACGGCCTTCAGGACCGCCCCTGGCAGAAATCGATTCTGCAGCTCATCGAGCGCGCCAAAGTGCCCGTCATCCCTATCTTCTTCCATGGCAGCAATAGCGCGTGGTGCAATTTCCTGGGACATGCCTGCTGGCCCGCACGTTCGCTGCGCCTGCCCGCCGAAGTCTTCCGCAAAGTCGGCACAGAAATGCACATAAGCGTCGGCGTACCCATCTCGCCAGAGGAACAGGCCATGCACTCACAAACGCCCGAAGCCCTCGGCGACTTCCTGCGCCAACGCACCTATGAACTTAAAAAATTTAAGTAAAAGCTACCTCGCCTCACTCAAGTCGCTTGACACCGAGGAGCATATCGATCTGGCGTTCTACCGCCCGATAGGCTATATGTGGGCCTGCGCGGCCCGGCGTCTCGGCGTGACTCCCAACGTCATCACCGTCGCAGCCATCTTCATTGGCCTGGGCGCGGCCGTGGCTTTCTACTTCAACAGCCTGCCCGTCAACCTCGTCGGCATACTGCTGCTCATCTGGGCCAACTCATTCGACAGCGCCGACGGCCAGCTCGCCCGCATGACCGGACAATACTCTCGCCTGGGCCGCATACTCGACGGCCTCTGCGGCGATATATGGTTCGCCGCCATCTACATCGCCATCATCCTGCGCGAGATTGCCACATCACCGTTTTTTGCCGCCCACAGCTGGGTCATCATCACTCTGGCGCTCGTCACCGCCGTCTGCCATGCCCGTCAGGCCGCGATGGCCGACTACTACCGCCAGATCCATCTCTTCATCATCAAAGGCGAGGACGGAAGCGAACTCGAATCGTCGGCCACGCTCCGACGACGTCTTGCCGAAACGACAGGATTCTGGAAACGGCTCACACTCAAGGCATATATCCTCTACACAGCCTCGCAGGAAGCCACGACGCCACAGCTTCAGCGCCTGCGCCGCCTCATCGCCGCGCGTTATCCCGACGGACATCTGCCCGACAAGCTCCGCGACAACTTCCGCCGCCTGTCGCTGCCATTGATGAAATATACCAACATTCTGTCGTTCAACTGGCGCACAATCGTGCTATTCGCTTCGCTCCTTGCCGGACAGCCGTGGATTTATTTCGCCGTCGAACTGACCGTCTTCAACGTCATACTTATATATATGGTGCGACGCCATGAAAAGATATGCCGCGCCATGACCGACAATATCGAGAATGGGCTATACTGATATAAAGGCGATAATCTTTGACTACGGAGGCACACTCGACACCGGAGGCGTCCACTGGAGCGACGTCATCTACGGAGCGTGGCGCTCGGCCGGGCTCGACATCAGCCGCGACGACTTCAACGACGCATACGTCAGCGCCGAGCGTACACTCGGCCGTGACGACATCATCGGACCCGGCTTCACTTTCGCCGACACTCTCGACATTAAAATCGCCCTGCAGTTCGACCGTCTGGCCTCACGCGGCCTTCTGCCCGACGGCGCCGACAGCCTCGCCGCCGAAATCACAGGCATCTGCCACAGCATCGCCCGGAGCCACATCAACCGGGCTGCTCCTTTGCTGCGTCGCCTCGCCGCCCGGTTTCCGCTGGCGCTTGTCAGCAACTTCTACGGCAACCTGACGGCCGTATTGCGCGACTTCGGCATCCGCGACTGCTTCAGCTCGGTCGTCGAGAGCGCCGTCATCGGCATACGCAAACCCGACTCCCGGCTTTTCACCATCGCCGCCTCGGCTCTCGGCGTCAGCGCGGCCGACTGCCTTGTCGTCGGCGACAGCCTCGACAAAGACATCATCCCCGCCGCCGCTGCCGGATGCAAGACCGCACTTCTCGCCGTCACCGGCAAAGGCACACATCCGGAACCGACAACAGCATATCCGATTTACAGTTCGCTCGAAGAAATCACCGAAGCCGCATTAAGCTCAGTTAACACAAAAAGCGTCAATTCCAATTAAAATTAACCTAAATTTTCCAAACACACTAATTATTAACTAAAGTTTGCAAAAATTTTACAACTTTATACTATAATTTTTTTTGCAATTAAAAAAGTATATGTACTTTTACACGCTTTTGTGAAGCGAACGCCTCTTTCTGAGGCTAAAAAACAGAAAAAACAAGAAAATAAAATAAACTAATCAAAACACTCTTAAAAATGAGCAACTCAAACGTTAAGCCTGCTGAAGGCAAACTTGGTGTTATGGTTGTCGGCCTCGGCGCCGTGACCTCTACTTTTATGACAGGTGTTCTTATGGCCCGCAAAGGCCTCGCCAAACCCGTTGGCTCGATGACGCAGTACGACAAAATCCGCGTCGGAGAAGGTGCTGACAAAAAATATCTCAAATATAACGAAATCGTTCCCATCGCATCGCTCGACGACATCGTCTTCGGCGCCTGGGACGTTTATCCCGCTAACGCTTACGAGTCAGCGATGAACGCTGAAGTCCTCAAAGAGAAAGACATCAACCCCGTCCGCGAAGAGCTCGAAGCCATCAAACCCCTCAAAGCCGCTTTCGACCACAACTATGCCAAACGTCTCGACGGCAACAACGTCAAGGACGCAAAAGACCGCTGGGATATGGTCGAGCAGCTCCGCGAAGACATCCGCAACTTCAAGAAAGAAAAGGGCGTTGACCGCGTTGTAGTCCTCTGGGCCGCTTCTACAGAAGTCTACGTTCCCGTCGACGAGAAAGTCCACGGCACACTCGCAGCCCTCGAGGCAGCCATGAAAGCCGACGACAAAGAACATATCGCCCCCTCGATGTGCTATGCTTACGCAGCACTCTCTGAAGGCTGCCCCTTCATCATGGGCGCACCCAACACAACCGTCGACATCCCCGCCATGTGGGAGCTCGCCGAAAAGACAGGCATGCCCATCGCCGGCAAAGACTTCAAGACAGGCCAGACCCTCGTGAAATCAGGCTTCGCCCCCATCATCGGCACACGTTGCCTCGGCCTTTCGGGCTGGTTCTCGACAAACATCCTCGGCAACCGCGACGGTCTCGTGCTTGACGAACCCGCCAACTTCCGCACAAAAGAAGTCAGCAAACTCTCGACACTCGAGTCTATCCTCGTTCCCGAAAAGCAGCCCGATCTCTACACCGACTACTTCCACAAAGTCCGCATCAACTACTATCCCCCGCGCAACGACAACAAGGAAGGCTGGGATAACATCGACATCTTCGGCTGGATGGGCTATCCGATGCAGATCAAGATCAACTTCCTCTGCCGCGACTCAATCCTCGCCGCTCCTCTCTGTCTCGACCTCGTGCTCCTGAGCGACCTCGCCGCACGTGCCGGCCGTCACGGCATACAGCGCTTCCTCAGCTTCTTCCTCAAGAGCCCGATGCACGACTACACCAAAGGTGAAGTTCCTGTCAACCACCTTTTCCAGCAATATGTCATGCTCAAAAACGCTATCCGCGAAATGGGCGGTTACAAAGCCGACGAACTCATCGACTAATCCAGCCGCATAACGCGACACCACACTTTTTATAACTGTTTTCAAAACGCCCTGACGGATTGCCGTCAGGGCGTTTTCATTATAACATACACTTTTACACGGCAAATTTGCATTTTAACCATTTTGTCATTACCTTTGCAAAAACCAAAAGGCTGTATCATCGTTATCACTTTATAATTTATCTCATCCAAATCAAACCTTTAACAGATAATCAATGTCAAAAGAATACGACTTTTTAATTGTAGGAGCCGGCCTCTACGGCGCAACATTCGCCCACCGTGCCCGGCGCGACGGCCTGCGCTGCCTCGTCATCGACAGACGTGACGTAGCAGGCGGTAACCTCCGCTGTGAAAACATCGAAGGTGTCACCGTACACAGCTACGGTCCGCACATCTTCCACACCTCAGACCCCGACATCTGGAAGTATGTCTCGTCACTCGTCGAGATGCAACCCTATGTCCACGAGCCCATGGCTCTCGACGTAAACGGCGAACTGCGTCACCTGCCCTTCAATATGAACACATTCGAAGCCCTGTGGGGCACAAAGACACCCGAAGAAGCCAAAGCCGTCATCGACAGCCAGCGCAGCAGCGCGCCAGAGCACCCGCTCAACCTCGAAGACCAGGCAATCGCCATGGTTGGCACCGACATATACAACCTGCTCGTCAAAGGTTACAACGAAAAGCAGTGGGGACGCCCGTGCACGATGCTGCCATCGTTCCTGATAAAACGAATACCCCTGCGCTTCACCTACGACAACAACTACTTTGAAGACACCTATACCGGCGTCCCCGTCGGCGGCTACAACAATCTGATCGACAAGCTCCTCGAAGACACCGAGGTCCGTCTCGGCGTCGACTACTTCAAAGAGCGCGACACCTATAAGGACATAGCCCGCCACACCATCTTCACAGGCAAAGTCGACGAATACTTCGACTACCGTTTCGGACGCCTCGACTACCGCTCGATACGTTTCGAGACCGAAGTCATCGACAAACCCTGGGCACAGCCCTGCGGCGTCATCACCGACAACACCGCCGAGCACGACTACATCCGCGTCTGCGAGCACAAACACTTCCACAAAGAATGTGCCGACGCACCCAAGACCGTCGTCGTCAAAGAATATCCCCTCGAATACCGCGAAGGCATGGAAGCGCTCTACCCCGTCAACGACGTGCGCAACACCGCCATCTATGCCCGCTACCACGACCTCGCCAACCGCGAGCCCGACGTCACTTTCGGCGGCCGCCTTGCCGAATACACCTACTACGACATGGCCCCCCTGATCAAAAAAGTCCTCACCGACTACGACAAAGTCCTCTCGATGATGCAGTAAACCATCGTGCAGTAATTTATCAATATGCCACAAGGCCATGAACTACATCTATCGCATGACTCATATTGATAACATCCCGCATATTCTCAAACATGGTATCACGCATCGAGAATCTGCCGACGCCGACCCATCCTACATCCCGATCGGCGATACAAGCATCATCGATAAACGCAGAAATCTAATAAGGGAGACTGTCGCCGGCGAAAAAATTTCGCTCGGCGACTTTATTCCTTTTTATTTCTATGCCCGTAGGCCGATGCTATACAACATACAGCACGGCTACAAAGTCGAGAGAGTCGATGCTGAAAACATCGTCTATCTTATAGTCGCCATCAAAGCAATTACAAACGACAGCAACCGCAAATTTTATTTCTCTGACGGTCACACGGTCAGCCGCCAGACAAAATTCTATGGCAAAGACAGGCTCGGCGACATTGACAGACTCGTCGACATCGAATCGGTCAAGAGCAACGACTGGGGAAATGACTACGTCGTGAAAGAACGCAAACAGGCCGAATTTCTCATCATGGGCGATATCCCGACATCTGCAATCGCCACAATTTGCTGCTACAGCTCCAACGCCAGACAACGTCTCGTCGACATGGGCGTATCGTGCGATATAATCGTCAGACCTAAAGCATATTATTAACCATCCTCCATTAACGACATGATACATTTCACAACAGGCAACTTGTTTGATTCTCCGGCAGATGCGATTGTCAACACCGTCAATCTGATGGGCGTGATGGGCAAAGGTATCGCCCTGCAGTTTAAAGAACGTTTCAAAAACAACTTCTCCGTTTACCGTCAGGCATGCAAAGACAAACGTATCGGCATCGGCAATTTGCTCGTTACCGCCGAGTCGTTAAATGGCAGAGACATACTTGTCATCAACTTTCCCACCAAAACAGACTGGCGCCGGCGCTCTGAATATTCATATATCGAACAGGGACTCGACAATCTTATCGAAATCATCAGCGACAGGAAGATAAGAAGCATAGCCATGCCTCCGCTCGGCGCAGGCAACGGTGGTCTCGACTGGGCATCTGTAAAAGAAATCATCGTCGGCAAGCTGTCTGATATTGATTGCGACATAACAATCTACGAGCCGGGCTATACAGCCGAGAGTCAGCCTAAAGAAGTCAGACTGACTCATGCGCGGGCTCTCCTGGTCTGTATGCTCGACAAATTTCAGCGAGAAGGGCAGGAAGCGACTGCCTTTGCCGCCGTCAAGGCCATATATTTCCTCCAAAAGTTCGGAGCTGCAGACATATTCAAAATGAAGTTTCAGGCCCATACCTACGGTCCCTATTGCGATAGTGTCCGCCATTTGCTCCACAGTCTTGACGGAGCTTACATCCGCGGATTCGCCGATATTAGCAAAAGACCGTTCGAGCCCTTTGACACAGTCAGAGAAAAGCTGCCCGAAGTCTATAAAACTATTGACAGCGACACTGCTCTCAGTGACATCGTAAACCGTACATGCAACTTTCTGAACGGCTATTGGGATGATTTCAGCCTTGAACTTATATCGTCTGTCGACTTTTTAATGGAAGCCAATCCCGACGACAGCGCCGACGCCATCTACAGTAAATTATGCGCGTGGTCTGACAGAAAACGGCGACTTTTCGCAGATATAAGCCACACAGTGACAGCATATAACCACGTCACCGCAGCGAAAATTTAGCAACGACTAATTTTTCGCCCCGTTCCGACAGCTATTCGCTCGGAAATTTGTAAATTTGCTTTTACTAAATTTTCAATGAATGGCATCTGACTCTTCCAACAGCACGAGCTGGCTAAAGCGCTATTTTTCAGCGGTGACGCTTGTTGTCATCGCCGGCATAGCCTATATGATTTTCTTCAGCGACACCTCGATAATGAAAAAAATCGAATACCAGCAGGTCATCGACAGCCTCGAGCACGAGGTCGCCGTCACACGCGACTCGATCGACTACTACAAAGACCTCAACCGCCGCCTCACATCAGACCCCGAGGTGATGGAACAGGTCGTGCGCGAACAGCACAACATGAAACGCGCAGACGAAGACGTCTATGTCTTCACCGATTAACCCCTCAAAGACTATTCAAATGAGTAAAAAACACAATAAGACAGTCTCTCTCGACAAATGGTCACCCATAGGCCTGCTGGCCATCGCCGCCGCAACCGTCGTCCCGCTCGTCTCGGGCCCGGCGGCACAGGGTGCCCCCTGGTATCGCTATCTGTTCGGAGCCGGCGCCGTCTGGATTCTCGTCTGCCGCCTGTTCAGCCGCTATAACGACAGCGACGACCGTCTCAGACGCCTGCGCCGCATCGAATCGTGGAGCGCCATATTCTTCTGCGCAGCCACATTCTTTCTCTTCTGGCCCGGCGCAGCCATGCGCGACTGGCTCGCCTTCACCCTCGCCGGCGCCGCCATACAGATTTACACCTCGCTCGCCATTCCGGCGCGACAGAAAAAGATAGCCAGCGGAAACAAGTGATCATGGCAAAGAAAATCGTTGAAACACCCCTGATGAAACAATATGTCGAGATGAAATCAAAACATCCCGACGCCGTACTGCTCTTCAGGGTCGGAGACTTCTACGAGACATTCTCTGACGACGCCATCGCCGCCTCGGAAATTCTCGGCATCACCCTGACACGGCGCGCCAACGGCGTGTCGCAATACGTCGAGCTCGCCGGCTTCCCCCATCACGCGCTCGACACATATCTGCCGAAACTCGTCCGCGCCGGCAAACGCGTCGCAATATGCGAACAGCTCGAAGACCCCAAGCTGACAAAGAAACTCGTCAAGCGCGGCATCACCGAGCTCGTCACCCCCGGCATCGCCATCAGCGACAACGTGCTCAACCACCGCGAAAACAACTTCCTCGCCGCCATACACTTCTGTAAACAGAGCGTCGGCGTCGCATTCCTTGACATAAGCACCGGCGAATTCCTCGCCGCAGAAGGCACAGCCGACTATGTCGACAAAATCATGTCGAACATGGACCCCAAAGAACTCATCGTCGAGCGCGGCAACAAAGAGCGCGCCGTCGAGATGCTCAGCGCCAAACCCGTTACCTTCGAACTCGACGACTGGATTTTCACCGACGACGCCGCCAACGAACGCCTGCGCAAACAGTTCGGCACGGCATCGCTCAAAGGCTTCGGCATAGACCGCATGCACGAAGCCATCATCGCTGCCGGAGCCATACTCCACTACCTCGACATAACACGCCACACACAGACATCACACATCACCTCGATCTCGCGCATCGAGGAAGAGAAATATGTGCGTCTCGACCGTTTCACCGTGCGCAACCTCGAGCTTATCGAGCCCCTCGACCCCGACGGCAAAAGCCTACTCAACGTCATCGACCGCACAGTGACACCAATGGGCGGACGTCTGCTGCGCCGCTGGCTCCTCTTTCCACTCAAAGATCCCAAAGCCATCAACGACCGCCTCGACGTCGTTGACTATTTCTTCCGCGAACCCGACGTGCGCGACCGCCTGAGGTCGCTTCTCGAGGTCATCGGCGACGTCGAACGCCTCGTCTCGAAAGTAGCCACCGAGCGCATCTCGCCGCGCGAGCTGCTGCAGCTCCACGCCGCCCTCAAGGCCGTCGAGCCGATACGCCGCCTCTGCCTCGCCTCCGAACAGCCCGCCCTCGCCGGCATAGGCGAACAGCTCAACCCCTGCCAGAGCATCTGTGAACGCATCGGCCGCGAGATACGCGAAGACACTCCCATAGCCCTCAACCGAGGCGACGTCATCAAAGAGGGCATCGACGCCGAACTCGACGAGCTGCGCGACATCGCCTACCGAGGCAAAGACTACCTGCTCAGACTTCAGGCCCGCGAGAGCGAGCTGACAGGCATCCCTTCGCTCAAAATAGGTTTCAACAACGTCTTCGGCTACTATATCGAAGTCACCAACACCCACAAGGCCAAAGTGCCGCCAGAGTGGATACGAAAGCAGACCCTCGTCAACGCCGAGCGATACATTACCCAGGAGCTCAAGGAATACGAAGAAAAGATACTCGGTGCCCAGGAGAAAATCGAGATTATCCAGGCACGCCTCTACTCCGAACTCGTCGCCGCCGTCGCCGCGTTTATTCCCGCCCTCAAACTCGACGCCATGATGCTCTCGCGTCTTGACGTCCTCCTGTCGTTCACGCGCGTAGCGGCCGAGAACCGCTACAACAGGCCCGTTGTCGACGACTCGCTCATCCTCGAACTCGTCGAGGCCCGTCATCCCGTCATCGAGAAAGAACTGCCGCCCGGCGAGCCGTATATATCGAACAGCGTCAGCCTCAACAACGAATCGACGCAGATAATGATGATAACCGGCCCCAACATGTCGGGTAAGTCGGCGCTGCTGCGACAGACCGCCCTCAACGTCATCCTCGCCCAGATCGGCAGCTTCGTCGCCGCCGAAAGCGCCCGCATAGGCATCGTCGACAAGATATTCACCCGTGTCGGCGCCAGCGACAACATCTCGCTCGGCGAATCGACATTCATGGTCGAGATGAACGAAGCGGCCTCGATACTCAACAACATGAGCCGCCGCTCGCTCATCCTCTTCGACGAACTCGGCCGAGGAACATCGACCTACGACGGCATCTCTATCGCCTGGGCCATCGTCGAACACATCCACCAAACCGACGGTCTCCATCCCAAAACCCTCTTCGCCACCCACTACCACGAACTCAACGAGATGGAAGCCATCTACGGGCGCATCGCAAACTACAACGTCTCGGTGAAAGAAATCGACGGCAAGGTCGTCTTTCTGCGCAAACTCGCCCGAGGCGGCAGCGAGCACAGCTTCGGCATCCACGTCGCCAAACTCGCCGGCATGCCCCGCAGCATCGTCAAACGCGCCACCGCCGTACTCGAGAAACTCGAGTCGGGCCGCGACCGCGACGAAGCTGCAAAAAACCTCGGCGCGCTGACCGAATCGACCGGCGGCATGCAACTATCGTTCTTTCAGCTCGATGACCCTGTCCTCGCACAGGTACGCGACGAAATCATCGGCACAGACATCAACAACCTCACCCCCCTCGAAGCCCTAACCAAACTCAACGACATCAAAAAAATACTCACCGGCAAATAAAAACGCGCCAATGATTAACGATTACAAATGGTTTGGCGTGTGGCGAATTTTTTCATAACTTTGTGCCCCTTCAATACAATCGGTTATGAAAGAAATAGATCCGTCGACAACGACACGGGCTTATGCCTTTGAGTTCTGGATGAAGGCGCCTATGCCTATGGTGACTTTTTTCAAGACACTCGATGTCTCGCGGCTGCTGAGGGTCAGCCGTCGCCGACATTTGAAGTTCAATATGCTGATGTGCTGGTGTATCGGCCGTGCGGCTTCGCAGGTCAAAGAGTTCATGATGCTTCCTGTCGGCGACAGGCTTTTCGAGTATGACAGTCTTGCCGTCAACACGATAGTGGCTGACAGCCGCGCTGAAGTCAGCTCATGCGACGTGCCGTTCAGCGATGATCTCGATACTTTCAACGCCGATTATCTGCGCCTGACGCGCGAAGTCGCCGAAAGCTGCCGCAACCACGATCTCACCGACAGGATGGTCATCGGCACGTCGGCATTGGCACAGTATGACATCGACGGCGCAGTCGGCATGTACAGCGGCATCTTCAACAATCCGTTTATGATATGGGGCAGATATAAACGCGGTCTGTTCAGAACCCGTCTGACCGTATCGTTCCAGTTTCATCACACGCAGATGGACGGCGCCCATGCCGCCCGCTTCCTCGACCTCCTCCAGAAAGAAATAACCGGGCTTTGACGAAAAATGAGCGGCAGAAATCAGATATCCGGAATCATAATCCGCAAGGCTGACATCGGGGATGTCGATGTTATCCTCGGCATTTATGATGCCGCGCGGGCTTATATGCGCTCGACGGGCAATATGACACAGTGGGTCAACGGTTATCCGTCGCGCGACCACATACTCGCCGACATCGCCCGTGGCGTTTGCTATATAGGCATAGACGCCGAAGGCGAGGCGGTGATGGCTTTTGCATTTATCATCGGCGATGACCCGACATACGATGTGATTGAAGACGGCCGGTGGCTCAACGACGAGCCTTACGGCACGATACACCGGCTCGGCTCGACCGGCAAATACAGCGGCATCTTCGCACGGTGTATCGATTTCTGCTCGCGGCAGATTCCCAATCTCCGGCTCGACACCCACGCCGACAATGCGACGATGCTCAATGCCGCCGGGCGCCTTGGTTTCACACGCTGCGGCATCATCTACTGTCAGGACGGCACACCACGGATAGCCTTTCAACGCAGTTTATGAAAAAGATATTATTTCTGCACGGTTTCACGTCAAGCGGCAGCTGCGAGATAGCGCTGACGCTCCGCGACCGCCTCGCAGGCACAGCCGCAGTCTCCGCACCAGACCTGCCTCTGCATCCCGCCGAGGCGCTGACGCTCGTGCGCGACATCTGCGACTATGACAGGCCCGACCTAATTGTGGGTTCCAGCTGCGGCGCTTTCTACGCCCAGCAGATGGTCAGACCCACAGGCATACCGGCCATACTCATCAGCCCGTTTTTCAGAATGAGCGAATTTCTCGCTCCGCGCATCGGAAAGCATGCGTATAAATCGCCGCGACACGACGAGGTAGCCGAATTCGAGGTGACGCCGGCTCTTGTGGCCGAATTTACCGACATCGAACAACATCAGTTTGACTGTTACGCCCGCTTTGACCGCGACCGAGTCACGGGACTTTTCGGCAGCCGCGACACACTGGCTCATTTCCGCGACGTATTCGACCGCTATTATTCAACTGCCGTCGATTACGACGGTCCCCACACGATGACACCCGACAATGTAGCCGTGACGCTTGTTCCATTGGTGATTGACATGCTTGAGCGCTTACAGCCGCTCGACAACCGCCGCTTCAGACACTTCAAAGGCAATGAATACCGGCTTCTGTATTCAGCCAAAGATTCCGAGACGCTTGCAAGAACAACGGTCTATCAGGCGCTTTATGACAAGCGAGGCATCTGGGTAAGGCCCGAACGGATGTTTTTCGAGCGTGTCACCCGCGACGGCCAGACTTTCCCCCGCTTCACCGAAATAACAGGCGAATAAAAAATTTACAAACTTACTACACTTTACCCCGCTCAGAGGCTGAATTGTGTCCACGATGAGTGGGGAGCGGCGGTAGTGGCGATATCGTGGCGCGGATATATCCAGTAGCTCTGGCCGTCGGGGCGGATGATGACACCGCCGTCGACGTCGCGGCCATCGGCATTGAGGGCGGCGATATAGTCGCGCAGGGCATTGTGTTTGAGATAGGCTGTGGCCGGTTCGCTTTCGGCGGTTTTGGTGTCGAAGATAAAGACCCGGCCGTCTTTCATCCTGATGATGAAGTCGGGATAGAACAGCGACTTTTCGCCGGTGAGCTTAGTGTATGGCACAGCGAGATGCTGCATGCCCGAATCGCCGTTCTTATACCACCAGTCGATGCCGTCCGAATGATTTTCAAGATATTCCTCAAACGCTCTTTCTGGCGTCGAGGCGTTGCTGATGAGCCTGACAAATGGTTGCAGGGCATGACGGGCAAATCCGGCGACCGCCTCGTTGGTGCGGTCGTCATAAAAGCGTTCTGATGGCAGGCTCCATTCAATCGGGGCGACTTTACGTGCCGACGATGTCTTGACGCTCTCGAGAGTGTCGCCGTAACGTTCGAGGGCGCTGTCGAGGATGAAAGCGAATTTATCGCGATTACCCTCAGAAAGTATCAGTTTTTTGGCTGCGGTGCCTGCCACCCCGAGAAAACGCTCTACCGTCTCGAGAAGATATGTCGCTATCATGTCGGTGCGGTTGCCGCCGTTTGACTCATACGAGGTGCCGAAACCGTTGACAAAGCGCCTGAAGACGGTATCAATCTCGGCGTCGGTACGGGCGAATCTGACCTGTTCGACCTCGAGCTCCTGAACATCGTTCTGAAAGCGCACGTTCATCGGTATCGCCGCTTCGATCGTGTCGGCGTCGAGACGCAGCTTTATGTCGCGGCGGGCTATGCGGCGGTTGTGTTCGACGGTTGTCACGCTGCTCTGTGCGAGAGCCTCGGCCAGACCCGGTATATCGGCGAAGTCACCGAGGTCGCCGGCTACGGGTGCGTCAATGTCATAGCTCAGGTGCCATTTGTCGGCGACAGTGTCGAAGAGGTCTTTGCGGAAGCCCGAGCGCAGGCGGTTGCGCGAACCCGCGGGCCGGTCATAGTAGACCGACGGCAGCGAGAAATCGCCGACACCGTCGCGACGGGTGGCGGCAATGGTGTCGCGGAGGATATAACTCTGGTCTTCGGTGACAATCTTTATGCGGTCTTTGGCGATGTCGGTGTAGACATAGCCGAGGTTGAGCGACTCGTCGCGGTAGTGGTGCTGACGGGGCATGCGCATTATTCGCCCGACCGTCTGCACGGTAAACGCCTCGCTCTGCAGTTTTCTGAATATCAGCAGCACACCGGCGCGCGGACAGTCCCAGCCCAGAGCGATGGCCTCTTTGAAAAGGAGCACCTTGACCATGTTGTCGTCGTCCTCGAGCCTGTCGAGATTCACCTTGCGCGAGGCCAGCCAGACGGCGAGACGTCCGTTTTCCTCGCTTATGTCATACCGGCGACGGAGAATACCGGTCACTTTCGCGGCGACGGCCGTGTCCTCGGCCGTCATGCCGTCAGATGTGTCGTTGGGCAGCTGTATGAGCAGCAGGGGATTGATGTTCTCACCCTGCGCCGCGTAGGCCTCGGCGAGACGGTCGCGTCGTTCGAGAGCCGCTTTGAGCAGCCGTTCGTCGAGGGTGATGTCTTTGCTGTCGGTGACGTCGACATCGGGATTCAGCACAATCTCTTTCTTTATCATGCCGGCGCGTATGACTTCGCCGCGCTGCACCTTCTCTATGTCGTCGAACAATCTGGTTTTCGGGGTCGCCGACACACGCAGCTCGACGTCGGCACCGATGCGCTCGAGCACCTGAGCCGATTTGTCGGCCGTGCCGGTCCAGAACATCTGTTCTTCGTCGATGATTACGACTACAGGCAGCCCGGCCTCACGGGTGCGCCGCACTATCTCATAGAGCCCGACGCAGTTCTCGCGGTCGCGGACAATGACGTTTTTCTTGCGGTTGACGCTCTCCCAGTTGACAAAGAGTATCTCGCCGGGGCGTATGCCCTCCGACGGGTCGATGTCGCCGAATGTGCGGGTAGCCAGACGGTTGGTGTCGCTGAATATATTCTTTAGCTTGTTATAGCTCTGTATGTGGAGGTCGCGCGGAGCGATCCAGATGAATGCACAGTCGCAGGCGTTGTCATAGCCCCGGTCCCGCATGGCCTCGGACAGTCCGGCGAGAGTGCGGCAGGTCATGACAGTCTTGCCCGAGCCTGTCGGCGCCTCGAAGATGATGCAGCGCCGTCCCGGATTTTCCTTGATCTGATATATCAGTTTTTCGGTCAGGTTTCTGACAGCACGGTTCTGGTAGTCGAATTCTTTCATGCCTGGTTGTCGTTAGTTTCGTTACGGGCCGGAAGCACCCTTTCGTAGCAGTTATAGATGACCGCCGGGACGGCTATGAGACGCACATATCCGGCGACGGAGTCGAACTGCTCGCGCCACGGACTTTCGCCCGGCGAAAAGACGTAGAGGGTTATGGGATAGTCGGGACGGCGCGCGGCTATGGCGGCGGCAATCTTCGGAATAATTTCCTCACGGTATATGACCGCCGTCAGGCGAGTGCCGTCACCGAAGCATCTGATGAGAAGAGGATTGGTGCGGAGTCCGCAGAACTCGCGTTGTTCGTCGAATGTGTTTTCTCTGATCCTGAGCATGTCAGTGGCGAGCGCGGCGAGGCTGCGCATGGCAGCCGGCGAGTGGCGGCGGTCGGTGAGCTCGGTCCTGAAAAACAACAGGCTGTTTGCCGCGAGAGAGCCCCGCGGCCCTCCTTTGCCCTTGATTGCATTGCGGGCGCGCGTGTATGTTATGTCGCGGCAGATGCCGTTCTCGTCGTTGGTGCACAGTATACACTGGCGCCGACCGCCATCGTCGTCGTTAAGCTGCATAAGGGCGTGAAGCGTCGTCCCCGAACCGGCAAAGAAGTCGAGCACCGTCGAATCACGGCGCGACGCCATTTTAAGCAGCTGGTAGATGAGTCGCACGGGCTTTTTGCCGTTCTCGAAGACGACGTCGCCCTCTTTCGAGACGTTGCCCATGTCTTTGTAGAAGTCTTTCCACCAGTCGCCGCGTATCTTGCGCAGACCGTGGCTGCGGTCGAAGTCGTCGCAGGGGCCGAATGAGCTTTTCAGCGGCAGAAGCTGACGTAAACGTTTGCCATTGTGATAGATATAGTAAGTCTTGCCGTCGCGCTCGACCTTGCGTATCTCGCCCTCGGCAAGCTCGACGTCGTCGAAGCCCGTGATTTTATCGTCGGCATAGATATAGTCGACATTGTCGGCCACGAATCGCCTGAATTCCGGCGACTGATAATACAGGTCGGTCATCTTGCGCCATCTGACATCGGGATATGCCGCCTTGAACATCTCGCGGACACTCGTGCGGCGCCCGTCTCTGAGATAGATGTTATAATGGGTGTCATAGTCGGGCCGGTAGTCATAGAGGAGATTGCGGGCAATCTGTTTGCGGCCGCCTCTGGCATATATGAGGATATACTCGGCGTTCTTGACGATGGCGCCGTTCTGGGCGGCACGCACCTTCATGCCCTGTGTGGCCGACATCTCGACATGGAGCGTCGTGACATAGCTGCCTTCGCCGAAGAGCTCCTGACTGTCGCACATGACCTTGAGATTGGCATACTCGATGTCTGAAATCGAGATGAATATGACCCCGTCGTCAGACAGCAGCCGCTTGGCGAGGCTGAGGCGCCGCTTCATGAACGACAGCCATTTGCTGTGACGGTAGTCATTGTCGGGGTCGACGTAATCGTCGTTATATCTGAAGTCTTTGTTGCCTGTGTTATAAGGCGGGTCTATGTAGATTATATCGATTTTGCCGGCATGGGTAAACGTGAGCGCCGACAGCGACTCGAGGTTTTCGCCCTCGATGATCATATGCCGAGGAGCGTCGGGCGCGTCTGACTTTATCGCCAGCTCAGGCTCCTCGATGAGTACCGGCTGATGACAGCGCAGGCGCTCTTCGGCGTCTTCGGGCTGCATCTCCCAGACCATGCCGTATGAGCGACGCTCGTTGATCATGCCGATAAGAGTGGCGCGGTCATCGTCGTCGAGTCCCGCCGCAGAGCGTATGCGTTCAATCAGTTTTGCCTTTTCGCTGTCTTTCATGACTGCAAAAATAGCAAAAATATTAGAAACGGAAAGAGTCGTCTTACTTTAGAGCTTATGCTATTGGCCCTACTTATGCTTGCTTACGTCAAATATTCAAAGATTTGAACAGAGCCTCAGTATTGTCATAATGATTGACACGTCCTTCTTTAACGTCGTCAAGTGCTTTATCGAGTCCACAACCATAGACTCTGCTATGCAGCGTTGAGGCTGCGGCATGGGGCGGGAACGGCGCCGTCGACATCAGATAGAGACCGACTTCGGGCAGACCCGGCGAATATGGAGGCTGGACATACCCCCTGTCGATAATCTCGAAACCGTTGCGGCGGTAGAAACCTATGCGTCTGGCCGTCATGGGGTCGGCGCCCGTCGGCGGCTCGACCTCGATGACGACGGGCCTGTCGCCGGCAATCTCGAGGATGCGCTGCAGAGCCGCCGTACCACAGCCGCTGTTGCGCAGCGTGTTGCTGACGGCGAGATGCTCGATATAGACGAAGCGGTCGAAGTGCCACAGCGTCGCCATGCCGATGAGACGGCCATCGCAGATGATGCCGTATAGCGTCGGCTCGCCGGGCGCCGCCGGTGAGACAATCTGCTCCCACGGACGGCGCTCCGACTCGGGAAACGAGCTGAAATAGATATCCTTGATTATAGCGAGGTCTGCCTCTGAGATGTCGGTCGTGAGCAGTGTCGGAGAAGATTGTGTCATAGCTGTATAATTTTGTCATAAAGATAGTGAAATTAAATTTAACTGACATGTCTGCCGATTAAAAGTTGTTAAAAATATATTTTTTAAGATTTTTAATCGTAAATTTAGAACGCGAATAATACCTTAAAACGATTAAAAAGAATCAACCATACATCTACTAATAACTTAATATTTTAACCCATGAAAAAAACCTTATGCGCATCAATTGCAATGTGTTTTGCCGCTTTATGCTGGGGTCAGCTCCCGCAGGTGGCATCGGTTGAACGTGTTGCCCTCCCCGGGGGGACAGACGTGAGCATGGCGGCTCTGAGTCCCGACGGCAGCTATGCCGTAGTGTCTCCGCTGTCTGGCGTCGGCCTGTCTAAACTTGATTTTGCAACGTCTGAGATCACAGAGATCTCAAAGACGGCGAGCCCGCTGCTGCTCGACTTCACAGCCGACAGCCGCAACGTCATCTTCCGCGAAAGCAGCTATGACAAAAACCATCGCCGCCTGGTCGCCCTGAAGTCTTATGACGTCAGCGCCAAGAAAATTCAGACCATCGTCGAGCCTACACGCCGTCTGCAGGGCTTCGCCGCCGACGGCACGACAGCTGTCGCCGTCGACAACGGCCGCATGCGCTCTAAAGCTATCGGACAGAAGACTCCCGTCACCCGCGCCGTGCTCTCAATCGACCTCGGCAAACTCTGTGTCACCCGCAATGGCAGAACAGAAGCCATCGCACCCCTCGGCGACCGCTGCAACAGCTATCTGTGGCCGTCGCTCTCGCCCGACGGCAAACGCATCGTCGCTTTCGGCGTCGGCACAGGTGCATTCACATGCAATCTCGACGGCAGCGATGTCCGCCTGCTCGGCATGTATCGCGCTCCCAAATGGCTCGACAACAATGTCATCGTCGCCATGGACGATCATGACAACGGCGTCGTGACTGTCAGATCGGCCATCATGGCCATCGCCGCCGACGGCTCTGACAAAGTCGCTCTCACGGCCGACTCTGTCGTCGCTGTCTTCCCCAGTGTCGCCAAAAACAAAGTGGGATTCACCACTCCCCAGGGCGAATTTTATATCATTAACCTCAAATAAGCCAAGCCATGAAATTCAGACATATCATTCTCGCCGCAGCCGCGCTGACATGCGCCGCCGCCACAGTTGATGCTAAGAATATCGAGGACTACCGCATATATATCAACCCCGGCCACGGCGGCTGGGAAGGAGGCGACCGCCACATGGGCACTGTCAAACACGGCCCCGCGACATATCTCGACACCTGCGGTTTCTTCGAGACAAACACAAACACATGGAAAGGCCTCGCCCTGCTCCAGCGCCTGGCCGAGTACGGTTTCAAATTTGACCCGACACTCAATCCATTCCCCGCAGACTTCGACGGCTACACAAACGCCAACGGCATCAAGACCAACGCCGACATCGCCTTCCGCTACGGAGCTGCCCGCGACATGAGCCAGGGCCTGGTGATGAGCCATGTCAAGAACGGCTTCAGCCGCGACATCAACGAAATAGCCATGGAAGTCGAGGCAAACAACTTCGACCTCTTCATCTCTGTCCACTCAAACGCCAACTATGAAGGCGCTTCGACCAACTACCCCGGACTCTTCGTCCGTGGCGAGAACAAGACCGAGAGCGTTCCCGGCTCTTGCGACATCTCGCGCACGATCTGGCCTTATGCCTTCGCCAATACCCACTCGCAGTGGTCTAACTACTCGATGACAAATCCCGCCCTCTACTACGACATCGACTTCCAGGGCGGCGACTATGCCCTCACAGACCACGGCAACGGCAACGTCGTCAAAGGCTATTACGCAGTTCTGCGCCACAACGTGCCGGGCCTTCTGCTTGAAGGTTACTTCCATACCTATCAGCCTGCCCGTCACCGCGCCATGAACCCCGACGTCTGCCGCATCGAGGGTGAGGCATATGCCCGCGGCATCGCCGACTACCTCAATGTGGCCCAGGAATCTACAGGCGACATCTACGGCATCGTCCGTGACCTCCACGAACGCTTCAAACATCAGTTCTACAGCGCTCCGTCGTCGAGTCCCGACGCATTCCTGCCCATCAACAACGCTACCGTCAAGCTGCTCAAAGACGGCAACGTAGTCGACACATACGTCACCGACGACGAATATAACGGCGCTTTCGTCTTCCGTCAGCTCGAACCCGGCACATACACTATCGAAGTCTCTGCCGAAGGCTATAAACCGACCGACGAAATCTATTGCGGCCCGTTCGAAGTCAAGGCAGCCCAGACACTCTTCCCCTGTGTCTACCTCGAAAACGAAGCCTACGAGCCACCGGCCGTTGTTATCGCCGACTATATCGACGAAATCACAACCCCGGCCATCGGAGCCGCTTCGTCTTATAACTTCAATGCCGCCGTTCTCGACAAAGAGATTGCCCAGCTCGCCGACAAGACCGTCCGCCGTCTCATCTCTAAAGGCGACAAACTTTATGTCCTCGCCCACGACGCCGCCAAAGAGCCCTTCATCTATGTCATCGACGCAGCCAAGCTCGAAGTCCTCGCTGAAGTCAGCACCGAAGGCGCCGAAGGCACTATGAAACGCATCGGTGACATTCAGGTCACCACCGACGGTGTGCTCGTCGCATCGGGCGAACAGCTCAACTTCATCAACGCCGACCAGGTCGAGCCGGGTGAAGTCATGGGCGAATGTAACTTCTACAAATGGGAGAACGACGACGCAGGCCTGCCGACAGGCAAACCGGCAAAATGGTTCGGCACCACTGCCACCGCCAACTTCTACCGCGCTGTCACCGGCTTCACATTCGGCTACTCGGGCAGCTCGGCCGAAGGCGTCATCTATCTGCCCTCTTACTCTACTTATTATGAGCGTAAAGTCTGGCTCAACGTCATCGACATCATGGACGGTGAGGTCGGCGGCACTCGCTTCGTCAACCAGACACGCGACAACATGAACATGGATGCCCTCGGCGACGACGTCACCCTCTCTGTCTCGCCGCTCAACAGCGCCTCGTTTATCGTCAACAGCTCTAAGGTCGCTCCGATGCAGTTCAGCGGCGCCGACTACACTCTTGAAAAAGCCGCCGCCGACAACTTCGCCGGCCGCGAAGGCTACTTCAAGTTCGCCGGCCACTCGATGATGGCTGTCGCCGATATGGGCGCCGACGGCAAACACGCCGGTGTGCGTCTCTATGACATCACAGGCGGCCTTGACAAAACAGCGGCTGTCCAGACAACCAACACAGCCATGGAAGCCGTCGGGAACGCATCGTTCGCAGCCGCCGGCCGCACAACCGTCGTCCGTGACCAGGACGGCATCATCACAGCCGGCAATATCGACCTCTATACCGTCCGCGGCAACCTCATAAGCCGCCTGACCACTACCGGAGTCGAACAGCCCATTGTCCGCGGCCAGTATGCCTACGGCCTGACTCAGAAAGTAGACGGCGACGTCTATGAACTCTCGTTCAAACTCACCGGCGACGCCATCGCGTCAGTCGAACTCGTCGCCACAGACGACAACAAGGCCGGTGACCGCGTCGTCACAGTCGCAGCCTCTCAGGCATTCACAAAGGGTGACAACAGCGTCACAGTCGACACCAAAGAACTCGTCGGCAACTACAACTGGCGCGTCGTCGTCGAGAACGAGGCCGTTCCTACCGTAGGACGCTTCTATGACAGCGAGATTGTCTCAAGCGGCGTCGCATTCGATCTCAACCCCGAGAGCGACCTCTTCGGCAACCTCTACGTCGCCCAGAAAGACGTACGTCAGATCTGCGGCTTCAACGCTGCCCTCGAACCCCTCGCCGGCTCGCCCTACCTGCCGTCTATGTGGGACCTCAGCGTCGGCGCATCACCCTGGCGTCTGGCCGTCCTCCCCACTGGCAAGCTCCTCATCAGCGACTGGAGTGATGCCAACGGCGGTCTCTATCTCTTCGATCCCGCCAATCCCTCGGCCGGCCGCAGCAACTTCTTCGCCGGCACAATCAAGAAATCAAGCGGCGAATGGATCTATGACGGCAAGACAATCGGCGGCTCGACATCAGGCATGGCCGTTGTCGGCTCTGGCGACGAAACCCGTCTGATCAGCTTCCAGGAAGACTGGCCCACCGACTATCAGCTCAACTTCGTCTACTACGACCTCGGCACAAAAGAGCAGATTGACTTCCAGCCCACCCAGCCCGACACATACAAAGAAATATCGCGTTATCTCGCCAACGGCAATGTCGACGTCGTCGCCCGTGAACAGGGTATGGCCATCGGTCAGGTCCGTGGTTCCGGCAACAACACCAAGGGTGTCCCCGCATTTATCATCACCGACGCTGAAGGCAATATCATCTTCAACTCAGGCAATGACTGGACAGACCTCAGCGGCAGCGTAGGTCTCATCGGCCTCAACAGCGACGCATCGCTCTTCGTCGTTCAGGATGCAGGTCCGACAATGCATGTATGCTCAGTCGAATGGGCGCCCGAGTTCAAGCTCACCGAGCTCTACACATTCGACGTCCTCGGCGGTAACGGTTCAGACAGCAACAGCTATCAGGCCGCCTTCGACCCGGCCGGCAACCTCTACGTAGCAAGCCGCTCATCAATGAGAGCCTTCTCGCTCCCGCGCGCAGCACAGCAGGCTACAACCCCCGCCAAAGCCGAATACGTAGTCAGCGGTAAGATGGACGGCGTCGACGACATCATCACAGCCGAAACCGACAACAACGCCCCCGTTCAGTACTACAACCTCCAGGGCATCGAAATGCCGTCTGACAACCTCCCCGCCGGCGTCTACCTCCGCCGTCAGGGCAAGACCGTCACCAAAGTTATCGTGAAATAAATAACCCCGAAGCAAAGGTTTCAACCCTTTGCAACCCCGGCAATAAACAACAAAGGCGACCCCGACCGGGCCGCCTTTGTTATTTCCGCCTCTATGAGGGAAGCATGGCCGCGCGACCGCGTTTACGCTAAATTTGTCCTTGTGCCGAAACCCTGCCGCAGTATAGAGCGAGGCCTTCAGCCTTCGCAGCTAATATACTGTGACCAAAGCTATTAAAGTGTAGCCTCGAGCTATCAAATTTGTCTTTGTGCCGGCGGCTCGCCGCCGTATGGAGCGATGGGCTTCAGCCCTCGCAACCAACTCATTGGAACCAAAGGCTGAAGCCCTTGGTCCATATCGCCTACAAGGTGATTGTGCATCGTGCATTATGCATCGTGCATTGACTTAATCTTCTGTTCTTTTGCCCTTATGTTCTTATGTTCTTTTGTTCTGTCGTGATTTAACCATTCTAAAATTGCATCCAACTACGCTTTTAGCCACAAAACCCGCCAAAACGCATCTTACCTTTGCATCACCGATGAAAAGCGCAATCTATACATATCACTTCCGCCGCTACCTCGGCCGCAACCTCACGCGCGCCGAGGCTGCCGTCATCGGTCCGCTCGAGAAAATGCGCATCCGCGGTCTCGAGCGGCGATTGCTCGTCGTCGACCCGCCCGGTGTCGACACCCGCGGCATCCTCTGCGCCTATGTCG
>USIN01000002.1 GCA_900554715.1 uncultured Bacteroidales bacterium | reverse complement strand
TGCGCCGGGGACACCCGTGATGCCGACACGGCGCGAGTTGCCCGAGAACGGCAGACATTTCTCTATCACTTCCTGCGCCACGGCCTGATGGTCGGGCGAGAGGCTTTCGACAAGAGTGACGGCGCGGCTGAGCATCGTCACGTCGCCTTTGAGTATGCCGTCGACAAGCTCTGACGCCGCAGGCAGGGGTTTGCGTCGCGGACGTTTCTGCAGGTAGGGATTCACCGATGGCGGCTGGGCAACGCCGCTGTTGACGGTCAGACCGGTATATTTTTCGTCATTTTCAGGATGTTCCATTGGGCTAAATGCTAAGTTTTTTCCAAAATTACAAAATATTTCAGACAGTTGTCACCGAGTTAACATATATTCAAAACCTGCTTTTGCCGGACGTAATAATTTTTCTGCAAAAAGAATGGTGATAAATTGGCTATAATTCAAATTTAAGTGCTATATTTGTAAAATAATTACAAATACGACGATATAAATGGTATTGGAAATTGCTCTCACTAACTTTTTCTCGATAAATGAGAAAATTATTCTTGACTTGCAGGCTGCGAATATTCAGACAAAAGAGGCCCGCGCTCTTGCCGACAATACTTTCACAGCCGGCGGAGAAAGACTGTTGAAAACTATTGCGATATATGGCGCTAACGCTTCCGGAAAGAGCAATGTGATCAAGGCCGTCAAGGCCGCAGTCGACATGATACTCGACTCACACAATTACAACGAGGGCGATAGTTTTGGTTTCAGGCCATTTAAGTTCGGAGATAAAGATGCCCCGAGTGAGTTTTATATACGCTTTCTCGTAGAGGGCGTCGAGCATGAATATTCGTTCAGTTGTACGCAGAATGAAGTTGTCACCGAGAATCTCTATTATTATCCGCGGGGCCGGCGGGCCTTGATATTCTCGCGAGACGAACGCATCGAGGGCGATAAGAAAGACAAATATGAGTTTGCGGCTGTCATACGCCGACCGATGGATGTGGCGTCGAATACATCGCGAAAGACTTTGTTTTTGTCGCGTGCGAGCCAGATGGACCGCGACAAGGCTAAGGAGATTTACCGCTGGTTTAACGACCGTATTGTGTTCGGCAACAGGAATAAAATGTCTGTGGTGACAGACCGTTTTCTGGGAAATAATAAAGAGGCTGTATTGCGAGTGTTCAAGGCCGCTGACAGTGATATCGTCGATTTTACATATAAAGACGGCGAACTGACCACATTCCACCGTCGAAATCCCTCATTGCCTTTTGATTTCAACACGGAGGAATCAGACGGTACAAAAATTCTCTTCAGAATAATGCTTACTGTCATGGATGTGGTGCGCAACAATAAGGTGATGTTTCTTGACGAGGTCGAGACGAGCCTCCATACACGGCTTGTCGAATATCTTGTCGGCCTGTTTCATAAAAGCAGCTCGGCTCAGTTGATATTCACGACTCACAACACACATCTGCTTGATATGACGCGTTTTCGAAAAGACCAGATTTTCTTTGTCAACAAACGCGACGATGGTTCGAGCGATTTATATTCGCTTTTTGACTATAAGGACTTCCGCGAAAAGATGGATCTCGAGAAAGCTTATCTGCAGGGGCGTTTTGACGCCGTGCCTTATATCAATGAATTTGAAAGTATCTGACGATGGCACGAAAAGCTAAACTGCCGCGCGGCAAGATGATGAACCCCACATTCTTTGTGTTCTGCGAGGGCAAAACCGAGGCTGAATATGTCGATTTGCTGCGCCGCAATTTTCGTGTGCCGGTTGAAATCATCACAAAAGTCAGCGACTCAAATATCTCACAGCCATATATAGACAGATGTCGCCGCGACCGGTTTACTAAACCGGGTGATAAAACCTTTCTGATGTTTGACCTTGATGTGGCGGGAATGTTCGGGCGTTTGTCTAAAATCAAAGATGCAACGCTTTTGCTGTCAAATCCCTGCATCGAATACTGGTTTCTGCTGCATTATGGCGATGTCAGCCGTGAAATGACTTCAGCCGAGTGTCTTGTCAGGCTGAAAGGCAAAGCCCCTGACTATGCTAAAGGCTTTTTCTCGACGGCAATGAAAAAGGTGCTTATTGAGAATATAGGTGACGCGGCGGCAAGAGCCGCAGACAAAGAACCATATACCAATCCGTCGTCGACGATTCATTTGCTCGCGAACGAATTGCGAGTGAATTTTTGATGTTTTTTTGACGGTTTGAGATTAATGGCTTAATTTTGTAAGTCTAAAACCGCAACCGATGACACGCGTAAAACCTAAAAAAGCACTCGGACAGCATTTCCTGACAGATCTGTCGGTGGCATCGCGCATCGCCTCGACGATGGATGTCGCTCCTGACCTGCCCCTTCTCGAAATCGGGCCGGGCATGGGTGTGCTGACGCAGTTCCTTTTGGAGAAAGGCCGCGATCTCAAGGTCGTCGAGATTGACAGTGAGAGTGTCGAATATCTCGAACGCGAGTTCCCGGCTCTCGACGGCCGCATAATCGAAGGCGACTTCCTTAAACTCGATCTCGATAAAATTTTCGGCGACAGTCAGTTTGGCGTCATCGGCAACTATCCTTATAACATTTCGTCACAGATATTTTTCAAGATACTTGACTATAAAGACCTTGTGCCGGTGTGCTCCGGCATGTTGCAGCGCGAGGTCGCCGAACGCCTTGCCGCCCGCGAGGGGACGAAAGCACGCGGCATACTTTCCGTGCTGCTTCAGGCATGGTATGACGTCGAATATCTATTCACCGTCAGCGAGCATGTCTTCAATCCGCCGCCAAAAGTGAAGTCGGGTGTCATCATCATGAGGCGCAACGACGTCAGGTCGCTCGGCTGCGACGAGGCATTGTTCAGGACTGTAGTCAAGACAACGTTCGGTCAGCGCCGCAAGACGCTGCGCAATTCACTTCGGGGGCTGTTGCCGGCCGGCGTCCAGTTGCCCGACACCGCCATGATGGGGCTGAGGCCCGAACAGCTCTCAGTCGCTCAGTTTATCGAGTTAACCAATCTTGTCAACGAATTGCGCAAAGCCTAAGCACCGCTGAAAAATGAAAGAATTCACCCCCGAATATCTCGAACATATCAAGGAGATAGTCAGCTCCAACAATGAGGCCGAGGCCCGTCAGGAACTCGCCAAACTCCATCCCGCCGACATCGCCGAGCTATACAAGGAGCTCGAAATCGAGGAGGCCGAGTATCTCTACCGACTTCTCGACGACGACACGGCAGCCGACGTGCTCATGGAACTCGACGAGGACGACCGTCTCAAGCTCCTCGACGCCATGCCGGCCGAGGAAATCGCCCGACAGATCGACCACCTCGACACCGACGATGCCGTCGACCTTATACAGCAGCTCGACGAAGACGACCGCGAGGAGATTCTATCGCACATCGACGATGTCGAGCAGGCCGGCGACATCATCGACCTTCTCAAATATGACGAGGACACCGCCGGCGGCCTCATGGGCACCGAGATGATTGTCGTCAACGAGAACTGGTCTATGCCCGAGTGTATCAAGGAGATGAGGATGCAGGCCGAGGAAATGGACGAGGTCTATTATATATATGTCGTCGACAACGACTATAAGCTCCGCGGCATTTTCCCGCTTAAAAAGATGATTACACACCCATCGGTGTCAAAAATCAAGCATGTGATGGAGCCTGACCCCGTCAGCGTCAAGGCCGACGCCCCGATTGACGAGGTCGCCCTCGACTTCGAGAAGTATGACCTTGTGGCGATGCCTGTCGTCGATTCGATAGGCCGTCTGCTCGGCCGCATAACCGTCGACGACGTCATGGACCAGGTGCGCGAATCGAGCGAGCGTGACTATCAGCTGGCTTCGGGTATCTCGTCTGACGTCGATGCCGACGACAGCATCTTCGCGCAGACCAAGGCACGTATACCGTGGCTGCTAATAGGCATAGCCTCGGGTATTCTGGCGTCGCTTATTCTCGGCGGCTTCGAGCAGCAGCTCGCCGTCTGCACGGCCCTGGCCCTGTTCATCCCTATTATCGGCGGCACCGGCGGTAATGTCGGCGTCCAGGCATCGGCTATTGTCGTCCAGGGTCTTGCCAACGGTTCGCTTAACGTCAGGGAATTTTCAAAACAGCTCGGCAAGGAAGTACTTATCGGCCTGCTCAACGCCACAGTCATATCGGCTGTCATACTGGTCTATAACCTGCTGATGATGCCCGGCGACCTCGCGGTGACGCTGTCAGTGTCTGTGTCGCTGTTTGCCGTTGTGATGTTTGCCACGCTGCTGGGCACGATAGTGCCGCTGACGCTCGAGAAGCTTCACATCAACCCGGCGCTCGCGACGGGGCCCTTCATACAAATGTCTAACGATATTGTCGGCCTGTTGATCTACGTCGCCATATCGACGTGGTTCTTAGGCCTTTTCGGTAGCTGACGCCGGTCAGCGCACAAGCTCTTTGGTCATGACGATGCCGGGTCTGACATGTAGCGACATGGCGGCGAAACGGCCTGTCGGCTCGCTGTTGTATTTGATATGATACCACTCGGGAGCCATGAAATCGAGGTCGAAGAAAGCCGATGAGACAGGCTCGCCGTCGTAGCCGGCCGACAGACGCTCTTCGATGAAGATGTCAAAGCCGATGACCTTGACGGCAAGAGAGACCGCCCCGGACGAGTAGATGCCCTCCAGGCCGTCGCGACGCAGCAGCACGCGGCCGTCGTCTCTGACGGTGAATGTCACCGACGGAGTGACGCCTGAACTGTCGCCGCCGAGCAGGTCGCCCGCCAGAAGGTGGAGTTTTGCCTCGCCACGTTGCTGCGGGATAGACATATAGGCTATTACGGCAGCGGCGATGACGCTGACGATGACATAAAACTCGGGTGTTGTAAAAATGCCTTTCAATAATATCATAATCCAAATATACGCAATATTTCGTGAACGACGGCAATAAAATCGGCAGAATGACGCGCACACTCGTGCGCGGCGCCCTCGACGCGCTGTTCCCGAGGACCTGCCGGGTCTGCGGCCGCTCGCTTGTCGAGGGCGAGACACTGCTCTGTGTCGGCTGTATGGCCGCACTGCCGCGCACACGTTTTCATCTCGACGGGTTCAATTCGCTCCACCGTCGTCTCGGCGGTCATCATCCCGTCGAAGTCGCCGCAGCATGGTTCCACTATATGCCCGACAGCCCGTATGCCGGGCTGATACGCCGCGCCAAGTATGACGACAGACCTGTATACGCGCGTCAGATGGGCGCGATGTATGCCCGCGAGATGCTGGCCGACGGCGTCGGCGCCGGTTTCGACGTGCTGCTGCCTGTGGCGATGCATCCGCTCAAGAGGTTTGTGCGGGGCTATAACCAGGCCGATGAGATCGCGAGGGGCATGGCCGGTATATTCGGCTGTGACGTCGGCGACAACCTCAGGGCCATGCGGCGTCACACGACACAGACGCGTCGCGGCGCCTATGAGCGCTACAGCAATATAGCCGGCTCGTTTGCGGTCGTGTCGCCCCATGAACTCGATGGTCTGAACGTTGTCATCGTTGACGATGTTATTACAACCGGCTCGACGATTGCCGACTGTATCCGCGCCGTCGGCGAAGGCTCGGCTCCGGCTTCAATAAACGTGCTGAGCCTCGGCGCGACCCTGTTGAAGGCGTAGCCGAGGCTCAGAAATAAACTGTATGTGCCGCCGACGGATGATCGGTCGGGCTCCTAATCAGCGGTTATTTCGCGAATTTTATCGAGAGGGTCTTGCCACCGATGACGAGGCGGGCGACATAGATGCCTGCGGCGTCGGGTGCGGCGAACGACTCGGTGTCTGTAGCGCTGACGACGGTTTTGCCTGCGGCGTCATAGACTTCGACATATTCGGCGCGCTGCGAGAGTATCACGCGGTCGCCGTCGATGCGCAGGCCTGCTGCCGGACGGCTGTTGTCGCCGATGATATCGTCGACACCGTCGCCGCTGTTGTCATAGACGGCTTCGAGGCCGGTGATGTCGATATGATATGATTTGCCGGCCGAACCGCTCGGATTGAACTGGAACGCCGAGAACTCGATGGGATATGTGCCGATATTGTCGGGGTCGCCCATCTCGCTGACGGGGAGTTCGATGACATTCTCTTTGCCGCTTTCAATGTCGTTGTAGGTGAAATTGGTGACGCGTTCGCCGCTGGCAGAGGCCGAGAACATGACGGATGTCAGTTTGACATCGCCCGGGTTGACGCGTGCGCGCAGAGCTGTAGGAATGCCGAAGACATTGATTTTGTTGTTGAGTGTCAGGCGGGTGCCGCGGGTCGATTTGATTGTATAGTCGACGCCGAAGCCATTTTCGAGCGGTGTGATCTTATAGTTTGAGATGCCCGACTGGGTGACTTTCCAGGCTTCGGCATCGCCGGCGAGGTCGATGGGAAGCACCTGTTTGTCAGTGTTCTCGACGCTTATGTTGACTTTGATCTCGATGTCGCCGTGGCGGCCGGTGACGACGGCTTTGCCGTTGGCGACGGGAGTGATGAGACCGGTTTCATCTATGGTGGCTACAGATGTGTCGTCGATGCTCCAGTCAAAAATGCGGGGGGCGATAGGCATCAGATCTGAGGCGACTTTGGTGACGACCTCGACGGACCATGGATGTTTGTTGTCAAGGACGACGTCGCTGTAGCGCGGGCTTGCTTCGGTCAGAGTGCTCCCGACAGTGATGGCGATAGAGGCAGTCTTGGCGTTGCCGTAGCTGACGGTCAGGGCCTGTGTGCCGGTGCCGGTGGCGAAGAGCGTCTTGCCGTCGGCGGTGATTTCGCCCAGTGATGCGGGGCAGCTGAGGGTATAGTCCTTGAAGTCGTTGGAAATCATGACGCCATATTTGTTGTAGGCGTAGACGTGGGGTGTGTAGAGGCCCATGTTTGGCATTGTCAGCACCCAGTCTCTGAACTGGAGTTCGGCGACTTCGTTGTCTTCTTCGGCTTCGAGCACAGCGAAGATGGCGTTGCCGACGGCGCGTTCCTGACCGTCGCTGCAGTGGTTTCTGACGCCGAGAGCGGCGGTGTAGAGTGTCGACGAACCGCCGCCGTCAAGGTTGACGGCTTCAGCCGCGCCGGCCCAGCGCATGACGTCGGCGAGCATTGAGGTCGTCACGCCTGCCGAGCTGGGTGTGCGCCCGTCGATGACCATCATGATGATTTTTGTGCCGTCGGCGCTCACGCCGATAGATGTGCGCGGATGGCGTGCCGAAGCGTCGCCGCGTTCGCCCTCGGTGTCGAGAGTGGCGCCACCGCCGACATTCTTGGGATTGCCCGAGACGACGGTGACGGGTTCGATGCGTTCGCCTTCGGCAGTCAGAGTGATGTTGTCAAACTCGACGATGTCGCCGGGCTTGAGCGCGCCGACAAAGTCTTTGGCGCCGGTGTTGCAGCCTGTGGTCGATGTGCCGCGTCCGAAGATGACGAAACCGTCGGCAGGAACAGGTGTGTCGCCCGATGTGTTGGGCTCGCTCGTCACTTCGAGGCGGAATTTGCCGCCGGCATAGAAGTGGTCGCCATCGACGAGGCGCGCCGTCACCTCATAGCTGTTGCCGGTGTAGTCGGTCTGGTTGGTCGAGCCCCAGTAGCGCGGCGTGTAGAGGGTGATGCCGTTGTTTGGCGAGCCGACGTTGACGCCCTTGAAGAGCGTCACCTTGTCGCCGATGGTGGCGGTGCCGGTGTAGTAGTTGAGTCGGCTGACGCGGGCTATGCCGTTGATGTCGACCGAGAACTGATAGTTTGAGTTCGATGTCTTGTAAATCTCGCGGTCGACAGTGCAGGCTGCCGTCGGAGTGCCCACCTGGCTCGAGCCGTTGGTGGCCTTGCCGCTGGTCCAGTAGAAGTCGGCGTTTGAGCCTGCGAAATACAGAAGACCGTCCTTGCTCTTGCTCTGAGCCATGGCCGATGTGCGGGCGTTGCCGGCAACTTTATCGGTGGCGCAGACCGATCTTATCGACACGCCGGGAGTGGTCTTGTCGATGGTGAGATAGAACACGTCGAGAGAGTTTGACCCGGTCAGTCGCAGCTGGGTCTGTGTCGTGCCGGGCCCGACTTTAGCGTGAAAAATGGTGTCGAGCTGCATTGTTGTTCCGCGCAGATCGAAGTCGACCGAAGCAGTGGCAGCCAGTGGAAGTGCCATGCCGCAGCCGAGGATAATCAGTTTCAGATTCATTTTCATGTGTATGAATGGTTAATATAAAATAAATATGGGTTGTTCAGATTCTTATTTTAGTAGTGGCGCAGGCGTTGTCGCGTGTGGCCTTGACGGCGGCTTTATCGTCGCTGACGGTCACGACGATTGACGACGAAGCGGCGTCGCCGCAGCTGACGGTCAGCGCGTGGGCGCCCTTGCCTGTGGCCATGAGGGTCTTGCCGTCGGCGATAATGGTGCCGAGGCCTTCGTCGCAGCTGAGGGTGTAGTCTTTGAAGTCGGTGTCAATCAGCACGCCGGCCTTGTTGTAGGCATAGACGGTCGGGGTGAAGAGGCCGCCCGAGGGAACGGTGCGGCGCCAGTCGGCGAAGCGCACTTCGGCTACCGTGTTGTCTTCTTCGGCGTCGATGACAGCGTAGATGGCGTCGCCGTCTGCACGCTCGTTGCCGTCGCTGCATACATTACGGGTGCCGAGAGCGGCCGTATATAGTGTTGACGAGCCGCCGCCGTCGAGATTCATGGCCTCATAGGCGCCGGCGTAGAGCATCAGGTCGCAGAGTTTCGAGGTCTCGACGCCGTCAGAACGGCTCGAACGTCCGTCGACGACGAGCATGATGATTTTATTGCGGTCTTCGCTGAAGCCGATTGCCGTGCGCGGATGCAGGGCTTCCCACTCGCCTTCGGGGTTATAGACGCCGCCTTTGAGCATGTGGGGGTGGGCGGTCACGATTTCAGACGGCACGAAAGGCAGTCCTTCGGCTGTGATGAATTTGTTGTCCATCTCGACGATGTCGCCGGGCTTGAGGGCGCCGACGAAGTCGAGCGCGCCGGTGTTGCCGCCGTTGTCGCCCCGGCCTCTGCCGACGATGACGAAGCCGTCTTCGGGAATGACGCAGACACCGGTCGATGTGGGCGTCGATGTGACTTCGAGACGGTATTTGCCGCCGCATTTGAATTCATCGCCCTCGACGAGGCGCGCTGTCACCTCCTTGCAATTGCCGGCCTCCGAGGGTGCGGCCATATCGCCGTAGTATCTCGGGGTGTATAGGGTCACGGCGTTGTCCATAGGCCAGTCGTTGACACACATGAAGGCCGTTGTCTTGTCGCCGCAGGTGGCGCGGCCGTTGACGCTCGACATCACGCCGATATAGGGCGTGCCGTCATAGTCGACGGCGAAGTTGATGTCCCGGTTGGTCCAGCGGTAGAGCTCGCCGTCGCTGGCGTTTGAGCTGTTCGGGGTGCCTATTGTGGTTGAACCGTTGATTGGAGTCTGACGGTCGCTCGTCCAGAAGTAGCCTGCGTTGACGCCGGTGAAATAGAGGCGGCCGTCTTTGCTCTTGCGGCGCGCGATGTCGGCGACGGTCTCTTTGCCCGCTACCATGTCGGTGGCGCAGGCAGCTTTTATCGATACGCCCGGAGTCGTGCGGTCGACGGTGACATAAAAGACGTCGAGCTTCGTGCCGCCGGTGACGCGGAGCTGTGTCTGCGTTGTGCCGGGGCCTATTTTGGCATGGAAGACCGTGTCGATGACGACAGGCGTTCCATGAAGGTTATAATCAACGCCTGCAGAAGCTGTTAGACAGCCCGCGAGAGCGGCGAAAGCGATTGTTGGACGTATAAATCTAATCAAAGGAATCAGGATTTAATTGTATTTTACAAATCTACAAAAAAATCCTGATTCTATGTTAATTGTTTTATCAATATAGTGTTAAAAGATAAGCCGGTCTTGAAACCGTGCCGGTGTCAGTTCATCACCGCTTTGACAGACCGGGCGATGTGGCGGCCGTCGGCGGTGCGGGCCGAGAGGGTACAGATATATACTCCGCGGGCAATGCTGTGTATGTCTGCGCTATGGACAGTGCCGTCGGCTGTAAGAGACTGTATATTGGCTACTTCGGCGCCGGCTATGTCGCAGACGCTAATCATGGCGTCGCTGCCCGCCGGCAGGGTGTAGAAAAACTTTCCGAGTGGTGTCGAGTAGTCGAGAGTGAGTTCGCGTGTGTTCTCTCCGAGATCTGTCACTGCGCCCGACGAAAGTATTCTGATGACGGTTCGGCCTGCTGTCGGTGCGGTGGTCTTTATATACAGAGTCATATCCGAGTCAAGCAGATAGGTTTTGTCTTCCGCTGCATCGAAGTCGGCTTTGGTGGCCGCGGGGGTGAGTGCCGTGCCGCCACAGTTCACACCGCTGACCGGAGCCGTGTAGCCGGGTATCACGAATGTGTATGTCTTTGACGCTGGCATACTCTGGTATGAGCCGTTGTGTTCTATCGTTATTTCGTGTCCGCCGGATATGGTCTGGCCGCTGAAAGTGGTGATGGCGAATTCTTTGCGCTCGAGTGTGCCCGTCGACAGCCGGTCGTCGTCATAGACTGTGCCGCTGACGGTTCCGTCGGCTGAGAAGTCGGCGAGGTAGGTCACGGTCACGCGGCTGAAATCGATGTTGCCGGTATGGTCGTAGGCGGTCTGTGAGTAGCGCGGGATGAAGCTGCCTACACGGCCGAAATGGGGAAGAGTCTCGGCCGTAGCCTTGTAGCTGACGGTGGTGCCGCCGGTGTAGACGCTTGTCATGTCGTTAAGATCCAGCCATTTGCCCTGCGGGAATGTGATGCTTCGCGAATCTGATGCGGTGGTGACGGGAGCCACGAGAATGTCGCGTCCCCAGAGATACTCGTCAGAGCAGTCGGTTGTCGTGATGCCGGCGCCGGCGGTGTCGTGGAAGTTGACGGGACGCGCCAGCGGTGTGCCCTTTGTGGCGTTTTCCCATGCGAGGGTATAAGTATAGGGCAGATAGCTGTAGCGCAGATTGATAAATTTGCGTACGGCCGGCAGCACTTCGGCGTAGCAGTCGAGATAGGGCTCGGGTTTATACGGCGAGTGGGTGCGCATCATCGGCGAGAAAGTCGCGAATTCAACCCAGCGGAGATAGAGCTGCGGGTCGGTGTCCGAAGCGGCGAAACCACCGACGTCAGAACCCATATAGCCTATGCCCGACATGCCGGCGCTCAGAAGAGCGGGTATCTGGGCCTGGAGGCCGGCCCACGAGCGTTTGATGTCGCCTGTCCAGGGGAATGTGGCGAATCTCTGCATGCCTGCCGTGCCTGCGCGGGGCATGAGGAAAGGTCTGACAGACGGGAAGTCTTCTTTTAGACCGCGGTAGATGCGTTCGACCCAGAGATTGCCGAACTCGTTGTGGACCTCTGACACCGTGCCCCCCGCGTGGCGGCTGTCTGCGTCGTGACGCTCGGGCTCGCCGAGGTCGAGCCACCAGCCGGCTATGCCTTCGCTTGTGCGCGGTTTGTAGAGGCTCCACATCCAGTCCATGGCCTCGGGATTAGTGGCGTCGATCAGTCCGACGGGTGACGAGCCGAGCCATTCCATGCCGGAGACATCATCGTCGGCAAAGTAGCCTTTGCGTTTTGCCTCGGCGTAATTGGCGCTCGCCGAGGTGAAGTAAGGCTCGCTTATGCAGACGGTCTTGACACCGAGCTTCGAGAATCGGTCTATCATTCCGACAGGATTGCTGTAGTTGGGCGCATACCATTTGAAATTGCCCATGCCGCTGTTGTTCTGCCCCTGCCAGTAAAGGTCGAAGACGATGGCGTCGAGCGGCAGACCCGCGTCTTTCACCGATTTGACCACGTCTTCGGCTTCGGTCTGCGACGCGTAGCTGTAACGCGATGTCATATAGCCGAGAGCCCAGTAGGGAGGCAGTTCCTGGCGCCCGGTCAGGAATGTGTAGTTTTCCATCACTGACGCCATCGAGCCATCGGCGCCGCCGACATAGAAGTATGATATGGGCGCATGGCTGCCCGAACGGTACTGTGTGCCTTCTGACGATGGAGTGATGCGCGCGTTGCGGTAACTGTCGTTGAACAGCAGACCGTAGCCGCCTGTCGAGACTATGAACGGCACGCAGATGTTGTGAGGCGCGCGCCATGTGCTCTCCCAGCCGCCGGTCTGTGTGTTGTTCATCACCAGGGTCTGGCCGTTGAGGTTGATGCGCTGTCCGTTGTATCCGCCGCCGTAGAAGGCATCCTCACCCATAGCGTCGAAGCTTACCGTGCGCGGCAGAGCGCTGTTGTCGAGGCCGTCTTTTTCTTTCAGGACGGTTTTGCCCGAGATGTCCGAGAATTCTACGTGACAGTCTGATTTGCTGACAGTGACGGTTGTCGAGCGGGTCGATAGTTTAATGCAGTCGTCGTTTTCTTCGACCGTAAAGCTGCCTTCAGGCACCGCCGAGACGGCTATTGAGCGCCGTTCGACGCTGTCGTCGCCGTTGATGCGGGTAAAAACCTTGATGACACAGTCGTTGTATGCCGTCAGTTGCAGAACGCCGTTTTCGGCGGTGATTGTGGCCGTATTGCCCGTGCAGTCAACCGATTTGTAGCGGCCGAGGGCGACACGGTCTCCCTCCTGACTGCCATTGATGAAGTCGACGACAATGTCGCCGCCGGCGTCCGTGCCGCCTTTGACCGAACCGTCGGCATTTCTCGGCACAAAAACGAGGCTCTTGACATTCTCGGCGGCATCAAGCCCGAAGAACGTCGCCGGCGTGAATGTCAGAGTATAGATGTCGGGGTTGACGGTCGAGCGGCGCATGCGGTAGCGGTTGTCGTTGTCACACCATCCCGAGCTGTGTTTCCAGTCTGATGGGCCTGTGCTTTCGTCTGTGAGGACACCGCAGTGAAGATATATGTCGTTTTCATAGCCTTCGAGGCCCTTGTTGCCCGAAGTCGCGTCGAAATATACGGTCACCGGGTCGTTGACAGTGGCTTTTTCGGGGCGATACCACATCGTGCCTGTGTTTTTGCGCAAAGGCACATATATGATGCCGCCGTCGCTGTCTGCCGCCTTGAGACGGCCGTCAGCCGAGGCAAAGGTCAGTCCGAGCATCTTTATGCGTGTCTCTGACGTTACGGCATAATATTTCTGCGGCGTGAGACTTAGCGTATACAGGTCGGGGTTATCTGACGAACGCACCATCGTGTACAGTTCGGGCAGCGTTGTCGCGTCGGGGCCGATCATGTGCACGAGTCCCGACAGATCGTCATTGTCGGCGGTGACTATACCTGAGGTGACAAGCACCTTGCCTGTGTAGCCCTTGAGGGCGCCGTTGCCTGCCGCTGCGTTGAAGTAGAGCGTCACGGCCTCGTCCTGGGCTGCGTCTGCGGGCTCATACCAGCAGAGGCGTTTTTCGCGGGTCTCGTCGGGAGTGGTCGGTGTCATCGTGATTGATTCGGCACGGAGGTCGACAGTCACAAGATAGACACCGTCGGCATCGACGTGCCACTGCCGGTCGTCGGTCGCGTCCTCGCTGATGAAGCCCGCGCCGCGTTCGCTGCGGAAGTAGAATTTCTGTTCGCCATAGTCGGCATGGCAGTTGGTGGCGATCTTGAAGGTTCCAGCTGACGAAAGTACAGCTTTGCCGGAGAATATGAACGGGTCGGCCGCGTCCTGGTGCAGAGGCGTTGATTTGCTCAGAGCCCATCCGCCGGGTGTGGCGTTGCCGACAAGATAGAGTATGTTGTGGAGGACAGGTGACTCCTGATATGAGGCTTTGACGACAGAAATCGTCAGGTCGGCCGTGTTGCAGACGACGGTATAGTTGGCGCTTTCACGCACTTTGAATTTATTGTCGTCGCCTCCGCGCTGAAGTTTCCCGTCGCCGTAGATATACGGGTCGGACGAGGCGTTGCGGTATTCGGGTCTGTCCCAGTGGGCTTCGGTAAGGAATTTGAATTCTTTGTCGGCGGTGAGATAGCCCGTATAGGTGAACACGTCGGGATTGTCGGTCGAGCGTATCATCACGGAAGTCTTGTCGAGGCTCCATCCGCCCCAGGTCGCGTCGCCGACCACAAGAAGCCGGTCTTCGGCCGAGATTGCGGCCGTTGACAGCCATGTCGATGCCAGTAAAGCTAAAAGTTTCAGTATCGGTTTTTTCATTTGCGTTATTTTAAGGTTCACCGCAAAGATAATGATGAGAACGCGGCGTCATTGTGCCGTGTAGTGGAAAAGTAGTGGCGAGACCCAAACAACCGTCTGACTGTCTGTTGCCTCGGTATGCGGTCATGAACGAAAAATGTAGACGCTATTGCCGTGACGGCTGTCAGAACCTACAGGTGAAAGCGAAGCCCGGGCGGCCGCCTATGAATGTCGGTGTCAGCGACGAGGTCACGCGCGGCTTGGTGCCGAGATGCAGCCGGCGCGCTTCGTTGCCGTCGAAGAGACCCACGATTTCGTTGACGGGGTCGATGAGAAAGGCGACGACATTGCCGAGCACCCGCGAACCGCCGAGGCGGTAGTCGTGGCTGACGATATTGCGTTTGAGCTTGTAGAACAGCTCGCCGACGAGGGCGCCGGCAAGAGGCGTGATGAAGATGTCCTGATATGACGGCCGTTCCATGAAAGCCTCGATGCCGAATTCCCAGCCTATGGTCGAGATGCAGGCCGAGTAGAGCAGCGAGCGCCAGAAGTTGAATCCCGCGCCGCGGGCCGACATGAAATAGACGGCGCCGGCGTAGGGATGCAGGACATAGTTGAAGATGGCGTTGTCGCCGTCGATTTCGGGATTGCGGACGAAGATGTTGCGGTACCAGCGTTTGAACGGCGGTGTCTGCTGTATCGCGGCGCGGTTCCAGTTGGTCGCGCCCTCGGGAAGACACTCGAGCACGGCGAGAGTGCCGCTGAACGCGCCGGCGAAGATGGCCGTGTTGATCCACAGCCGTCTCCAGTCGGGCTGGTTTGTCGTCAGCGAGTAGGGCAGGGCATAGAGCGATATACGTGCCGGTCGGGCGGTCGGAGCGACCGTCGGGCCGATGGAGTCGGGTAGGCTTTCACGCAGGGCTTTGGCGTCGATGGTAATCAGGCCGTTGTACTCTGTCGTGTCGGTGCCCGCTATGGCATCCGGCCGACTCGCGACACAATGTCCCGTCGCTGTGAGAGCTAACAGGGCCAGAAGTGTGGTCTTTATAATCTGCGGTAGCATAACGGAGAGAGGATAATAAATAGTTGAAGCAATATTCACGTTTGTATAAATAACAAACGAGTCGCGCCGGCCGCAGCGGTGTTAAGCATAATTAACAACAGCGAGAGCCGTCCCGGTGTCGGAACGGCTCTCGGTATCGAAGAGCTAAAAGTATTATTTCTGTCTTGTCAGGCGTCGAGGAAACGGTCGGCCACAATCTTTAGATTGTTGTCTCTGATAAAGCCGAGAATCTCTTCGCGCACTCGTGACGGCTCGATGTCGGCCTCGATGCGTTTGAGGGCGTTGAACACCGAGGTGCTGCACTGGTAGATGTGGCGGTAGGCCTTGGCGATGTCGTCGATTTCGGTCTCGGTGAACCCGCCGTGCTTGCGCATGACAATGGCGTTGACACCGTAGTAGGTCGCTGGATTGTGGGCGACGATGATATACGGGGGCACGTTCGAGCCGATGCGGCAGCCGCCTTTGACGAGGACGAATTTGCCGATACGGCATTTCTCGTGGACGATGGCGTTCGACGACAGTATCGTGCCTTCGTCGATGACAGCGTCGCCGGCGATGGTGACGCCGTTGCCGAGGACACATTTGCCCACGATGTGTGAGTCGTGGCCGATATGGCTTTCGGCCATGATGAAACATCCGTCGCCGACGCGTGTGCCGCCCTCAGAGGTGATGCCGCGGTTGATGATGACGTGCTCGCGGATGACGTTGTCGTCGCCGATATAGCAGTAGGTCTCCTCGCCTTTCCATCTGAAGTCCTGGGGGTCGGCGCCGATGATGGCACCCTGGTAGACTTTGTTGCCGCGGCCCATGCGCGTGCCTCTGATGATGCTCGCATAGGGCATGATCTCGCAGTTGTCGCCGATCTCGACGTTGGCGTCGATATAGGCGAAGGCGTGGACGGTGACGTTGTCGCCGAGTTTGGCGCTCGGGTCGACGTGTGCTAATTTACTGATCATAAATGATAATTGTTTTATATGGTTAGATTAAGGATTTCATCGTCCGCCGCCGAGCGACTGATAGAGATTGATGAAGGCCTGAGCCTGTGCCAGACGCGAGGCGATATAGTTCATCTGGGCCGAGAGCAGGCTCTGCTGGGCGGTGAGCACTTCGAGGTAGGTGCCTGTCGAATACTTCAGCAGGTCCTGGGTATATTCGACCGACTTCTCGAGGTTGGCGACCTGTTCGACAAGAAGCTGTTCCTTGCGGGCGCTGTTTTCGTATACTGTCAGGGCGTCGCTGACCTCGGCGGCTGCGTTGAGCAGGGCATACTCGAAGTTGTTCATGGCCTGCTTCTGCTGTGCTTTGGTTGCCTCGAGGCGTGCGATGTTCTGACCGCGGGCAAAGAGGGGCATCGTCAGCGACCCTGCGAGCTGATAGAACCAGTCGCCGGGATTCTTGATAAACGAGCCTAAGAGATTGGTGAAACCGCCGTTGGCCATGATTGTCAGGCCGGGGTAGAAGGCCGCGCGGGCAGAGTTGGTGGCATAATAGGCCACGGCGAGGCTCTGCTCGGCGGCGGCCACGTCGGGACGTGCGGCCAGCTCGGCCATCGGCACACCGGTTCTGACAATCTCGGGAGCCTTGAAGCTGAGGTCTGAGGTGATATTCCAGTTCTGAGGCATCTCGTTGAGGAGCAGTGACATCGTGTTGTTGAGCTGATCGAGTGTCGTCTCAAGGTCGGTTATCGACGCCAGGATGCTGTAGTAGTTGGCTGTCGACTGCACGACGGCGGCTTCGGTGACGCGGCCGCTGAGTTTGAGGTTTTTCATTACCTCGACGCTCTCATGCCAGCTTTCGGCGGTCGAGCGCGAGATAGCCAGGCGGCTGTTGACCGAGGCTATGGCGTAATAGGTGTTGGCTACGCCGGCGATAATCTGCGAGCGCACGGCCTGGGCGTATGCCTCGCTCTGGTAGAGCTGTGCCTGGGCGCCGCGCTTGCTGTTGAGTATCTTGCCGAAGATGTCGATCTCCCAGCTTGCCTGTGCGGGCAGCTGATAGGTCCACGACAGCTTGCTGCCGGCGTATGACGCGCCGGCGCCGTTGGGGCCGAGGGCTATCGAGGGCAGATAGCTCAGACGCGCGCCCTTGAGCTGGGCGTGGGCGATGTCGACGTTGAGTTTGGCGTTGCGCAGGTCTTTGTTGTTGACCAGGGCACGGTTGATAAGGTCGGCGAGCATCGGGTCGGTGAAGACATCCTCCCACAGCAGGTTGCCGAAGGCCGCACTGTCGACGGGGGCCTGACGGGCCTCTTTGTAGGCCTTGGTCAGAGCTGTCGACTCGGGTGTCTGATATTTTTTGTAGATGTTACAGCTGCCGAGGCCGAGAGTGACGGCCACGACTGCTGCAACACGGATTATGCTGTTGATTTTCATTATCTTGTAGTGATTATTTGGTATACTGCTCGATTTCGTTCTCGATATTGCCGCCGACTTCTTCGTCTTTCCATTCGATGGGTTTGAATTTCTCCTGAATGAGCTGGAAGACGACAAACAGAGCGGGCACGATGAAGATCTGGAGAATCATGCCGATGAGCATGCCGCCGACAGAACCCGAGCCCAGAGCGCGGTTGCCGTTGGCGCCTACGCCGTTGGCGAACATCATAGGCAGAAGACCGATGACCATTGCCAGCGAAGTCATGAGAATAGGACGCAGACGGGCTGCGGCGCCGGCGATGGCGGCGTTGAAGACACTCATGCCGGTCTTGCGGCGGTCGAGGGCAAACTCGACGATAAGGATGGCGTTCTTGGCCAGAAGACCGATGAGCATGATGAGCGCGATCTGAAGGTAGATGTTGTTCGAGATGTCGAATATCTTGGCGAAGATAAATGCGCCGGCCAGACCGAAGGGCACCGACAGGATGACGGCGAACGGCAGCAGGTAGCTCTCGTACTGGGCCGACAGAAGCAGGTAGACGAAGAGCAGACACAGACCGAAGATGATGGCAGTCGTATTGCCGCCCGAGCCGGCCTCTTCACGCGTCATGCCGGCATATTCATAGCCGTAGCCCTGCGGAAGCGCCTGTGCGGCCACTTCCTCGATGGCGGCGATGGCTTCGCCCGACGAGTATCCCGGTGCGGGCTGGCCCGTTACCGAAATCGAGGTGAACATGTTGAAGCGGTTCATAAGGTCAGGACCGTAGACGCGGGTGAGCTTGACGAAGTTCGAGATGGGAGCCATCTCAGAGCCGTTGCGCACCTTGATGCTGTTGAGGGTCTCGAGGTTGACACGTGCCTTGGGCGATGCCTGCATCATGACGCGATATATCTTGCCGAAGCGGTTGAAGTTCGACACATACATGCCGCCGTAGTAGCCCTGGAGTGTGCTCAGCAGCGCCGTCGGGCTGATGCCTGCCTGTTTGGCCTTGGCGGCGTCGATGTCAATCATATACTGCGGGAACGTCGGGTTGAACGTGGTGTAGGCCATCTGTATCTCGGGACGTGCGTTGAGCTGGGCGAGGAAGCCCTGAACGACAGAGAAGAATTTGTTGATGTCGCCGCCGGTGCGGTCCTGCATCTTCATCTCGAAACCGTTGGTGGCCGAGTAGCCCGTAATCATAGGCGGCGCGAAGATCATGACGCGGCCGTCTTTGACATAGCGGCCTGTCAGACCGTAGAGCTGCTGGATGATGGCGTCTGAGCTTTGCGACTTGTCACGTTCCTCCCAGTCTTTGAGCTTGATGAGGAAGGCGCCGTATGTCGGACCCTGGCCGGCGATGAAGCTGTAGCCGTTGATCATCTGGCTGTATTTGACGCCGGGAACGGTGGCGATGAGCGAGTCGACCTGGTCGAGGAGCTTGCCGGTGCGTTCCTGCGAGGTGCCGGCGGGCATGTCGACCATGGCGAAAATCATACCGGTGTCCTCGTTGGGGACGAGGGCGGTCGGGGTTATCTTCATGAGGAAGACGAGAATGGCAATCGAGGCCACGACGATCGAGAACGATGTGATCTTGTGGGCGGCGAAGAAGCTTGCGGCATTCTTATATTTGGCGAGCAGTGTGCTGAAGCCCTTCTCGAAGGCTTTGTGGAAGCGCTTGCTGAACAGGCCGAGCACCGTGACTATGGCGACAGCCCAAGCGAAGCAGCTCAGTGCGACGTTGCTGAAGCTATACCAGCCGAGCACCATGAAGGTGATTGTGGCGACGAGGCCGACGAGAGTCACGACGGGCGGCAGGTCGAGCTTGAGACGACGGCCATACTGGGCCTTGAGGGCCTCGCCCGTAGCCTTATAAGCCTCGCCCATGCGCTCCTTGAGAGTCGAGTCGGGGTGGGGTTTGAGGAAGAGGGCGCAGAGAGCCGGCGACAGCGTCAGCGCGTTGACGGCCGAGAAGGCGATCGCCACGGCCATCGTGATGCCGAACTGCTGATAGAATTTACCTGATGTGCCGGGCATGAATGACACGGGAATGAACACGAGCATCATGACGAGGGTGATCGAGATGAGGGCGCCGGCGATTTCGTTCATGGCGTCGATTGAAGCGCGCCGCGCCGACTTGTAGCCGGCGTCGAGCTTGGCGTGGACAGCTTCGACAACGACGATGGCGTCGTCGACCACAATCGCGATGGCGAGCACGAGGGCCGACAGGGTGATGAGGTTGAGCGAGAAGCCGATGACGTTGAGCACGAAGAATGTGCCGATGAGGGCCACGGGAATCGCGATGGCCGGGATGAGCGTCGACCGGAAGTCCTGAAGGAAGACATAGACCACGAAGAACACGAGGATGAACGCCTCGATGAGAGTGTGGATTACGTTTTCAATCGACGCATAAAGGAAGTCGTTGTTGTTGAGCGGTATGACGAACTCGAGGCCCTGGGGCAGGTCGGGACGCAGTTTGTCGACAAGCGTCAGACAGCTCTCGATGACGGCTGTTGCGTTAGAGCCCGGCGACTGGAACACCATCGCCATCGACGAGGCGTCGCCGTTGAGTTTGTTCGAGAAACCGTAGGTCACACGGCCGAGTTCGATGTCGGCCACGTCCTTGAGATAAAGCACCTCGCCGTTCTGGCCTGTGCGCACGACGATGTCGCCGAACTGTTCGGGGGTCGTCAGACGGCCGCGGTAACGCATGATATACTGGAACGACTGGTCGCCCTGCTCGCCGAAAGCACCCGGGGCGGCTTCGGCGTTCTGTTCGGCAAGTGCGGCCGAGATGTCGGTCGGCATCAGATGATACTGGGCCATGACGTCGGGCTTGAGCCAAATGCGCATCGAGTAGTCGGCGCCGAAGGCCATCACGTCACCCACGCCCTGAACACGCTGCAGTTCGGGGATGACGTTGATTTTCATGTAGTTGTCGAGAAACTCGGGTGTATACATGTTTGCCGTGTCGACCAGGGCGACGCCCACGAGCATCGAGGTCTGGCGCTTGCGCGTCTGGATACCTACCTGATTGACCTCTGACGGCAGAAGGTTTGCTGCGGCCGACACACGGTTCTGGACGTCGACGGCGGCCATGTCGGGGTCAAAGCCCTGTTCGAAGTAAACGTTGATGGTGGCCGAGCCGGTGTTCGTTGCGGTCGACTCCATGTATGTCATGCCCTGGGCGCCGTTGATCGACTCCTCGAGAGGGGCGATCACCGAGTTGAGCACGGCCTGGGCGTTAGCGCCGTTGTAGGTCGTCGACACCGAGATTGTTGGCGGCGCGAGATCGGGATATTGCGTAATCGGAAGAGCCGTCAGGCCGATGAGACCCAACAGCACGATGAAAATCGATATAACCGTCGATAGCACCGGGCGGTTAATAAACGTGTCTAATTTCATTTCTCTTCAAATAGTTGGAAGTTGATTGAAATATTATAGGGGCGGTGCCGTGCGGCTTACTGGGCCACGGGAGCGGTGGCCGCCTGTTCCTTGGGGGTGATGGTCATGCCGTCGCGGACAACTGTGCCGACACCTTCGATGACGACACGGTCGCCGGCCTTGAGGCCTTCGCTGACGACATAGTTCTTGCCGTCGTTGTTGGGCAGAATCTTGATGGGAGTCGTCTTGGTGATGTTAGAGTCATTGACGGTGTAGACATATTTGAGGTCCTGGATTTCAAAAGTGGCTTTCTGCGGAATCACGAGGGCTTCTTCGTTATTCTGCGGGATGCTGATTGTGCCGGTATTGCCGCTGCGCAGCATCTTGTCGGGATTGTCGAAGAGCGCACGGACGCTGGCGGCGCCTGTCGAGCCGTCGATGACGCCCGAGACGGTGGCTACCTTGCCCTTGAGGGGATAGACTTCGCCGTTGGCGAGGATGAGCGATACCTCGGGCATCTTGTCGATCTCAGAGGCCAGCGAGGCTTTGCCTCCCCGGGTGATGTCGAGGATGTCTTTCTCGGTGAGCGAGAAGTAGGCGTAGACCTGCGAGTTGTCGCTGACTGTCGTCAGAGGCTGAGCCGATGAGGGCGATGCGAGCGAGCCTTCGCGGTTGGGTATCGTGCCGACAACGCCGTCGCTGGGTGATGTGACGACGGTGTAGGCGAGGTTCTTGCGCGCGTTGGTCAGAGCGGCCTGAGACTGGGCGAGCTGGGCCTTGGCCTGCGACAGAGAGTTGGCGGCCATCTGCCACTCATATTCGCTGATGATGTTTTTGTCGAGGAGCATGCGCTTGTTCTGCTCGGTGAGCTGAGCGGTGGCGACTGCTGTCTTGGCTGCGGCTACTGCGGCCTCGGCCTGGTCGACGGCGGCCTGGAACTGTACCTGGTCGAGCGTGAAGAGCACCTGGCCTTTTTTGACGGCCTGACCTTCGTCGACGTGTACCTTCGTGATGAAGCCTGTCACCTGCGGACGGATGGCGATGTCGGTCTTACCCTTGATTGTGGCGGGGTATGTGCTGTTGAGCTCGCTTCGCGTCGGATTGACGGTTACGACTGCAATCTCGGGAGCCCCTGCTTGGACTGCCTGCTGTTTTTCGCCGCAGGAGGTCAGAACGGCCGAAGCGACTGCGAGAAACGACAGAGCTGTGATTTTAAGCGCTTTGAGTTTCATAATCATCTACTTTGTTATGTTTGTTTGTTATTGTATTATTGTCATATGTAGTTAAGCGCTGCAAAGTTAGCAAAAATAACCTTGTCTAAAATTGCCAATAAAGACAGTTTGTTGGTAAAAAGGTCTACTAAACAGCAAAAAAATGCTAAATAGCATATTTTTTCTGCGCCAAAATGACCAATGTCATGTGCCACGGGAAGAACATAAGGGCATAAGGAACAGACGAACAAAAAGATTTTTAAAAACTGGCGCGGGCTGCGTGCTCATGCCGGGCGATATGGCGCTACGGCTTCAGCTGTAGCATCCAACACATTGTTCCTCAAGGACTGAAGTTCTTAGCATGATTGTGGAACAGGATATAAAAAAAGAATGAGAAATGAAATCCGAAGATTATCAATTTCTCATTCTCCTCTCTCCTCTTGCGGTGCGGACGGGACTCGAACCCGCGACCCCTAGCGTGACAGGCTAGTATTCTAACCAGCTGAACTACCGCACCGTTTGTTGTTGTTGGTTTCTCTAAACCTTTTCGGTGGAGAGGCATTAGCATCGTTGCTTTTGCGAGTGCAAAGTTAAGGCGCGTTTTTCAATTGTGCAAATATTTTTTGAAAAAAATTCAAATATTTTTTCGCTTGAAACAGGCTTCTCGTGGAAATCAAGTGGTTATGATTCTAATATTCGCGCTCGATGATGTAGTCAAATATCTTCATCAGCGTCTCTGATGCCTCTGATGCGGGGAAAGTGGCGAGGATTTCGGCGCCGCGGTCGCGCAGGCGTTTCATCTCGGCAAAGGCATAGTCGATGCCGCCGTTGGTGACGGCGAAACTGACGAGGCGTTCGATATCGTCGTCGTCGAGAAGTTCTTTTTGCGACAGGGCGAGCATCTCGTCGTGGGCGGCGAGGCTTTCGTCGAGCAGCACGTGGAGCAGGGGCAGGGTGATTTTGCCTTCGCGCAGGTCGTTGCAGGTGGGTTTGCCGACATCTTTGTCGGCGAAGTAGTCGAAGATGTCGTCGCGTATCTGGAAGCAGCGTCCGAGCAGTTCGGCGAATTCGGCGAGACGCGCGGTGCTGTCGTCGTCGGCGCCTATGCCGTAGCAGCCCATCTTGGCGCAGGCCACGAAGAGCGAGGCTGTCTTATAGCTTATGATATTATAGTATGACTCTTCGGTGAGGGTGTGGTAGCGCGCGTTGTAGATCTGGTCTATTTCGCCGAGCGACAGCAGTTTGCCGAGATGGCATAGCGAGTCGATGATGCGTATGTCGCCTGTCGATATGGCCTGTTGCATGGCGCTCGACACATAAAAATCGCCGACAAGAACTGCAATGTGATTGTCCCATATTGAGTTGATTGTCGGGCGGTTGCGCCGGGTCTTGGCCTGATCGACGACATCGTCGTGAATCAGTGAGGCGTTGTGAAGCAGCTCGACGGCTGCCGCGGCCGAGATGATGTTGTCGTTGACCGCGCCGAACATTTTGGCGCACAGCATCACGATGATGGGCCTTATCTGTTTGCCTTTCGACTCAAGCTGTGAGGTGACGACGCTGTTCATCAACACGTTTGATGTCGACAGTTGTCCGATGATGCGGCGGTTGAGCATTTCAAGCTCAGGCGCGATTGTTGTCTGAATGGCTTCGAGCGTCGTCATAATGAGTGGCAAAGGTAGCAACTTTTTTTTAAAAATATGATAAAAATATGCTTAAAGGGCGTTGTACACTTGATGTTGGCGGTAAAATTTGTAATTTTATGCTCTCAAAGAAAGAAAATATTCGATGATGGAAGAAAAAAAACTGTTTCTGCTCGATGCTTATGCGCTCATCTACCGGGCATATTATGCTCTGATACGTTCGCCGCGCATTACGTCGAAGGGTTTCAATACGTCGGCGATATTCGGGTTCTGCAACACGCTCGACGAGATTCTGCGTAAGGAAAATCCGGGCTATATCGCTGTCTGTTTCGATCCCCCGGGCGGCAAGACTTTTCGCCACGAGGTCTATCCCGAGTATAAGGCGCAGCGCGACAAACAGCCCGAAGACATCACGGCTTCCATACCTTATATAAAACGTATTCTCGAGGCTTACCGCATACCGGTCATCGAGATGCCCGACTTCGAGGCTGACGACGTCATCGGCTCGCTCGCCCGTCTCGCCGGACTCGAGGGTTTCACGACATATATGATGACGCCCGATAAAGACTACGGTCAGCTGGTCGACGACAATACATATATGTATCGCCCGTCGCTGCGCGGCCAGGGTTTCGAGATTCGCGGGCCCAAGGAGGTCTGCGAGCGCTACGGCATACCGTCGCCCCGGCGTGTCGTAGACCTGCTCGCGCTCGAGGGCGATGCCAGCGACAATGTGCCCGGCTGTCCCGGCGTAGGCGAGAAGACTGCCGCCAGGCTAATCGGCGAATGGGGTACGGTCGAGAATCTGCTCGACCACGCCGACTGCGTCAGGGGAGCGCTCGGCGCTAAGATTGCGGCCAATGCCGAACAGATACGTTTCTCGAAATTTCTTGTCACCATCAAGACCGATGTGCCTCTCGACGTGCGTCCCGAAGATCTGCGGCGCCGTGAGCCCGACATCGAGGCGCTGACTGCCGTCTTCGACGAACTCGAGTTCAAGACCATGGCCTCGCGTCTCACCGGAGTCAAATCTGCCGCGAAAAACGAACCCGAGAAGGATGTGAAGACCGTCCGGTCCCCGATGGGTTCGCTCTTCGACCTCCCCGACGAGTCGGAGACCGCTGCCGCCGACAACGCCGATACATTCGACCTCGGTCGCAACGGCTGCCGCCGCCTGGCGGATGTCGCCGCGCTTGACGCATTTGTCACTGAGGCGCTTGCCGCCGATAATGTCGGCATATCGCTTTATGCCGCCGGCGAAGAAGCCATGACGGCCGAGTTTGAAGGCCTGGCAATCTCTGCCGGTGACGGTCGGACGGCCTATTTCACGATGCCTATGCCGGGCGACGCCCGCGACGCTGCCAGGACTGTCCTGCGACGCCTTTTCGGCGGCGGTGTCACGGTGGTCGGGAATGATATCAAACGCGACATGATTGTTCTGCGTCGCGAGGGCGTCGACTTCACGGCTCCCTATTTCGACACGTCGGTGGCCCATTATCTTATATCGCCCGAAACAAACCATCGCCTCAGCACTCTGGCGATGATATACCTTAATTATAAGACCGTCGATTTTGACATGACTGCGGCCCAGATTAAAAAGCGCAGCCGTCTCAGCGATGAAGATGCCTTCGTGCAGAGTTGCGAGGCGGCCGACATCAACCGGCGTCTCGTCGACCCGCTTGTGGCTGAAATCGAGCAGCGCGGCCAGCGCAAGCTTCTCGACGACATCGAGCTGCCTATGGTGTCTGTGCTCGCGGGCATGGAATGGAACGGGGTCAGAATCGACGTCACCGAGCTCGCCGCTCTCTCGCGTCGTCTCACGGCCCGTGTCACCGAGCTTGAGAACAAAGCCTACGATTATGCCGGCGGTCCGTTCAATCTGAGTTCGCCCGCTCAGGTCGGCGAGATTCTGTTCGGTCAGCTCGAAATCGACCCCTCGGCCAAGAAGACGAAGCGCGGCGCATGGTCTACGACAGAAGAGGTGCTCGAGAAATACCGCACCAAGCATCCGATTGTCGATCTCATACTCGAGATACGCGGTCTCCGCAAGCTCCTCGCCACCTATGTCGACGCTCTGCCCAAACTTATAAATCCGGTCACGGGCAAGATCCACACGACGTTCAATCAGACCGTGACCGCCACCGGGCGTCTTTCGTCGGTCAATCCAAATCTCCAGAATATTCCCATCCGCACCGATGACGGCCGTGAGATACGCCGCGCCTTTATCCCCGACCGAGGCAATCTGCTCCTGTCGGCCGACTATTCGCAGATTGAGCTGCGTCTGATGGCTTCGCTCAGCGGCGACGAAGCCATGGTCGAGGCTTTTGCCGCTCACCAGGATATCCACCGCGCCACCGCCGCCAAGATTTACCATCTGTCGCTCGACGATGTCTCCGACAACCAGCGCCGCAAAGCCAAGACGGCTAATTTCGGCATCATCTACGGCATCTCGGCCTTCGGTCTTGCCGAGCGGCTGTCGATACCGCGTGCCGAGGCCAAAGAACTGATCGAAGGCTATCTTGCCACCTATCCGCGCGTCAGGGAGTATATGGATGAGTCAATCGAGAACGCCCGCCGCGACGGCTACGTCACGACCATCATGGGCCGCAAGCGCTTCCTGCCCGAAATCAACTCGCGTAACGCCGTTGTGCGCGGTTATGCCGAGCGCAATGCTATCAACGCTCCCCTGCAGGGCTCGGCGGCCGACATTATCAAGATTGCGATGATCGACATCGACCGTGAGTTCCGTCGTCTCGGTCTGAGGTCGAGAATGATCATACAGGTGCATGACGAACTTGTCTTCGACGTCGTGCCTGACGAGCTCGAGACGGTCAAGGAGCTTGTCGCGCGTCTGATGGCCGGAGCCTATAGCGGCCGTGTCGCTCTCGAGGTCGGCATGGGTGTCGGCTCCAACTGGCTCGAAGCTCATTGACGCTCAGTTCTTAAAGGTCTTTTAACAGGCTGTGGGTAAACTTATTTTTACAAAAATTGTAATATTTATACAAGCGATTTGGTTTAAATGACAAAAATGCTTAATTTTGCATAAAATTAATTTAAATACTCGTGACTGAAAAAGAATCAACATATAAAGATACCGACGCCGATGCCTCCGTCAAGACAAAAGAGCCTCTGAATGTCTATGACAAACTGGCTGTGCTGTCGGTCATTGTGACAATCATTGCCTGGGTGGTGCTTTCGTTCAATGGTGTCGCCGCCCTGATTGTCAGCGCTCTGGCGTTTGTCGGAGCCTGTTTCGGACTTAAAGCCTCGCGGCGTCTGTCGCGCAACGTGGCGATAACGTCTATTGTGGCTTCATCCGTGCTGATGGTGGTTGTCGGCGCCTTCCTTATAGTTATATATGTAGGCCTGTCGTCGGTCTGACGGCGGCATGGGGTGGCTTTCAGTCATTCAGGAGGTCGGGACGCAGCCGTCGTGTGCGCTCGAGTGACTGCTCGTGGCGCCATTCGTCTATCTTTGCCTGATGGCCCGAGAGGAGTATTTCGGGCACTCCCCATCCTTTGTATTCGGCCGGCCGTGTGTAAATCGGCGGCTCGAGCAGGTTGTCCTGGAACGAGTCGGTCAGCGCGCTCTGTTCGTCGCCTATAGCGCCGGGTATGAGGCGCACGATTGCGTCGGCGATGATTGCCGCGGGCAGCTCGCCGCCCGTCAGCACATAATCGCCTATCGAGATTTCGCGGGTGATCAGGTGTTCGCGTATGCGGTAGTCGATTCCCTTATAATGTCCGCAGAGTATTATGATGTTGTCGAGCAGCGACAGCGAGTTGGCGATGCGCTGGTTGAAGACCTCGCCGTCGGGGGCCGTGAAAATCACTTCGTCGTAATTGCGTTCGGCTTTGAGCGCCGAGATACATCTGTCGACCGGCTCGACCTGTATAACCATGCCGGCGTCGCCGCCGAAAGGATAGTCGTCGACCTTGCGGTGCTTGTTTGTTGTGTAGTCGCGGAGGTTGTGCACCACGATTTCTGCGAGTCCCTTGTCTTGCGCCCGTTTAAGAATCGAGCAGTTCAGAGGTGATTCAAGCATTTCGGGCAGTACGGTGATTATGTCGATGCGCATCGTTTGATTTTTAAAAGTTATTCTTCGTGCAAAATTAATAAATCCTGAGTATATCCCCCATTGAAATAGCTGAGGAATGTTAAAAAGTAAATGTGAAAATAACATGCCGCATTACGTTAAAATCGGTTATCAACAATTAAATTTGATAAAAGTTCCATAAATGAGTCTCGCTATTATAAAATATTGTATTAAGTTTGTATTCAAACTGTGAAAATGCGTCCGTTCGGGCGTCTTTCCCTGTTTGTTTGATTGGAAAAAGGCAATTTAATTAACCTTAGATAGAAACCAATAAAGTAATTATGAAAAAACAGCTATTCCTACTGTTGTTTTCCCTTCTGGCGATAGCAGCTCAGGCTCGTGTCGTCACCGGCGTGGTTACTCAGGCTTCTGACGGCGACGTCGTCATCGGAGCCTCGGTCCAGGTCAAAGGGGTCAAAGGCGGTGCCGCAACCGACATCGATGGAAAATATTCTATCAATGTCCCTGACGACAACGCAGTCCTGGTCTTCTCTTTTGTCGGTCTGAAGACAAAAGAGGTCAAAGTCGGCAACCGCAGCGTCGTTGACGTTGTGCTCGACGAGAACTCTCAGCTTCTCGAAGAGGTCGTCGTTACCGCTATGGGTCAGAGCCAGGCCAAGTCAAAACTTAACTTCGGCGTACAGGAGTTAAAGAGCGATGAGGTTGTCGCCGGTCAGTCGACCAACTTCGTCAACTCTCTCCAGGGCAAGATTGCCGGTGTGCAGGTGTCTACCGCCGGCGGTTCGCCTAACTCGGCTTCACAGATTGTGATCCGTGCTATTTCTTCTATTAACCCCGCCCAGAACAATGAACCTCTGTTCGTTATCGACGGTATGCCTGTCCGCGGCCGCCGACATCAACCCCAACGATATCGAATCGATGTCGGTCCTCAAGGGTGCTGCCGCCTCGGCGCTTTACGGTCAGGAAGGTGCCAACGGTGTTATCATCATCACCACCAAGAGCGGTAAAGACGGCAAAGTGACCGTTACCGCAAACGGCGGCTGGGAAATCTCTAACGTGGCCCGCACACCGAAAATCCAGGATACCTTCATCGGCGGTTCAAACGGCTTTACAACTCCCAACGGCACAGGTGGCTGGGGTCCCCGCAGAACCGAAGACGATCCTTACTATGACAATCTCGGTGACTTCCTCGGCACAGGCTTTATGCAGAAATACGACCTCTCGATTTCGGGCGGTAACGAAAAATATTCGGCATACGCTTCGGCTAACTTCATGGACAACCAGGGTGTCGTTCCTAAAGATTACAAAAAGCGTCTCGGCGTTTTCGTTAAAGGTGAATTCAATCCCTCTAACACGGTCAAGATCATGCTCTCGACCAACTTCATCAATAACACAGCTCGTGGTTTCGGCAACTCGATGTCGACAATCTACGGTTGGGCGATCAACCGCAACATGAGCGACTACAAGCTTCCCAACGGTATGCCTAACTGGGGCTGCCGCTATGACGACTGGGATATCCTCACGGAGGATCAGCGTCTCGGCGCAACACTTTCTCCCTACTACGGACGTTATATGGACAAGAGTCAGACCGAAGGCTCGCGTGTCATCATCAACGGTTCTATCCAGTGGGAGCCCATCAAGAACCTTACATTCACAGGTAAAGTCGCATACGACAAAGGCTGGTCTTCATACGAATCGATGACCAAACCCCGCTATACGATGGATGAGTTTGAAGGCGGTGCTGTGAGCGACGCTCTTAAAGAGACACTTCACGGACGTATGGGTACATATGTATACCAGCCCTCTCGTGGCGAACGTCTTACCGTCCAGGGTCTCGGCAACTATTACTGGAAGATAAACGAAGACTTCAACCTCAACTTCTTTGTCGGTGCCGAATATTCTGAAACCAAAGGCCTCTCGGGCAACTTCGGCGGCAAGCACTTCGTAATGGACGGTGACTTCTATTCGTTCAACAACCTCGATTCTGAATATTTCACAGTCGGTACAGGTGACTATCAGCTTCAGCTCAACCACTCTGAAAGAAACAAATACGGTTACTTCGGTGAAATCCGTTTTGACTATAAAAACGTGATTCAGGTGTCTGCTACAGGCCGTGTCGACGGTTCTTCGACTCTGAAACAGGCCGATCCGACATATTTCTATCCTTCGTTTACCGGCGGTGTCATCTTCTCTGAGCTTCTCGGCATCCAGAGCAACGTATTCTCATATGGTAAGATCCGCGGTAACTGGGCTAAGGTAGGTAAGGATGCTCTGGCCAACCAGTTCTCAGACAACTACAAGCAGTGGCCTACATTCCCCGACGGCGGTTTCGGCGTCGACCCGGCAGCCTCTAAGGCAATCCACCTTGAGCCCGAGATGACAAGCTCTTGGGAAATCGGTGCAGACCTGCGCTTCTTCAACAACCGCACCCGTCTCGACGTGGCTTACTATAATACAACTGTCGACAACCAGATTGTGACAGTGCGTGTGTCTCCCGCATCGGGTACCATCCTTCAGACCCGTAACGAGGGTAGTATCGAGAACAAGGGCCTTGAGGCAACCTTGAATCAGGACATTATCGTCAGCAAGGACTTCAACTGGTCGGCTATCGTCAACTTCTCATACAACCGTGGCAAAGTGAAATCTCTTCCCGAAAATGTCAGTGAACTCCAGGGCGGCCAGTATGGCGACATCTTCGCGTCGGCTTGCCTCGGCGGTTCGACCACCGGTGTCTCAGGTATCGATTACCAGCGTGCTCCCGACGGCAGTGTCCTCATCGACGCCAAAGGCTATCCCATCGTTTCACCTGCCAAAGGCAATTATATCGGCAACCGCGAGCCCGACTGTCTTATCGGTCTCGGCTCTAATGTGTCGTGGAAGAACCTCTCGCTGTCGTTCCTCTTCGACGGTCGCGTCGGCGGTGACGTTGTCAACATCACCGGCCGTAGCCTCATAAGCAACGGCATGGACGCCCGTCTTGCCAAATACCGCAACCATAAAGTTGTCTTCAACGGTGTTGTCGACAACGGCGACGGTACATACAGCAAAAACACAACTCCGGTCATCCTCGACCAGCAGACTGTCAATAACTATGTCTACAACGTGTCGTCAAACTTCATCGAAGACGGTTCGTACGTTCGTCTGAGCTATGTCACACTTGCTTATGACTTCAGCGATCTTATGAAGCGTCTCGGCAGCAAGAATCCCGTCAAAGGTCTCAAGTGCTCGCTCACCGGCCGCAACCTCTTCCTGCTCACCAAGTATTCGGGCGCCGATCCTCAGGTCATGCCTTCTGCAGCCAACGGTACAGGTGCCATGGGTATCGACAACTACAGTGTGCCCAGTCTGCGCAGCTTCAACTTCAATCTTAACGTAACCTTCTAATCTTATCTCCAACGACCATTATTATGAACAAAATAAAAGCAATATCTTTAGCTGTGCTTATCGGACTTGCGGCCACCGGGTGTGAGGATACACTCAAGGAGAACGTCAACCCCGATAAAGCTCATAGTAATACTGCCGAGCTCGGTCTGCCTGTCATGGTCTTCTACGCCAATCAGACAGTATATGACCATGCCGAGTATTATATATATCTGTCGCAGTGCCTTACCACTATGGGTAAGTCTCAGACAGGCTCTTATGCCTACAAGAGCGGCTGGCAGTTCCTTACGATGAACCGTCATCCCCAGTGGCGCCGTCACTTCTATGACATCGGCGTCAACGGCAACGAGCTTATCAAGAACTCACGCAATCTCAATTCGCCCAACTACGAGCTGATTGCCCGCACAATCATGCTCATGTCGACCCAGCTCACCACTGATGCTTTCGGCGACATGCCCCGTTCAGAAGCATATCTGTCTAACTCGCCTCATTACGACACTCAGGCCTCGATCTATGCCTGGATGTTCCAGGAGTGCGAAGACCTTCTGGCGCTCTATAATGATCCCGACGTGGTAAACAGCCCCCAGAATCAGGTAATCACTCAGAAGATGGACCGTGTCTACTGCGGCGACCTTAATAAATGGAAAGGTCTCGTTCAGGCCGTCAAAGCCCGTCTGCTTCTCCGCAATATTCCCAATATCGACCGTTCGGCTGCCACTTGCCAGAAAGTCATTGATGCAGCTCAGGCTGCCATCGACACTTGGCGCAGCGGCGACCTTCTCTATGGCGAATGGTTCGGCAACGAGCCCCGCTATGTGTTCACCGGCGGCACAGGCGAGCAGAACGCTCCCTGGAGCCAGGCTCAGCCTAAGATCAACTCATGGGAGTCTCGCGACAATCAGCTGACATCAGCAGTTCCCTCGAAATTCTTCATCCAGGACTGCATGGGTATCATCAATCCCGGTGTCGAGCTTCGTCAGGGTCTTTTCGACCGCAGCAACGGTTACGGTGCTGACCCCCGTCTCTCGCTCCTTCTTGTTCCCCAGAACGGTCCTACCTCGGCTTCGAACGACAGAAATCAGGTTATGATTCGCTTCCTTGAGAATAATATCGGTGCAGGCTCGACCTTCAAACAGACCCACTATCCCAATCTCTACGCCGGAGCTTATGCTGCAGGCATTGATGCTTACAACCCCATCTTCACAATGGAAGAACTTTATTTCATCCAGGCTGAAGCCTATTATTGGATGGGTGACAAAGTCAAGGCCTGCGAGCTTGCCAAAGAGGCTACACAGTGGAACGTCCAGCGCCATCTCGACCGTTATCTCGCCGACAACGGTGGTCTCTATCCTGTAGCAGGCAACCTGCCTTCGACTCCGACGGGTGCTGCATCCGCTCAGAAAGGTTTTGAAAACCGTGCTACCGCATTCTTTGACAATGTC
>USIN01000001.1 GCA_900554715.1 uncultured Bacteroidales bacterium | reverse complement strand
GCCCCTATGGCCTTATTCTTGTTTAAAACTATTCTTTTGTTCTTATGTCCTTATGATCTTATGTTCTTAATCATCCGATTGTGCATTATGCATTGTGCATCATTTAACCAGGACTTTCTCAGCTTTGCCGTTGGCAACCTTGACATAGACGCCGCGGTCGGGATTGTCGACACGGACACCCTGGAGGTTATAGTAGACAGCCTCGCCACCGGCGTTATCGACAGCGATGTCGGCCACGCCCGCCGGATCTTTGACAAACGACATATTATAATACCAGATGTCATAGTTGACACGGTCGACCGAACGGTTGATGACAGCGTGGGCCGAAGTCTTGTAAGACCCGTCGGCCGGATTATACGTCAGAGTCCAGTCGTTCAGCGCATAGGCGAGCATATCGTAGCCGCTGAAGTAGATGTTATACGAGCCGTTGTCGCCCAGGAGCTGGGGCGATGCGAAAGTGACGGTGTTGTCAAACATCTCGCCTTTGATCCACGCGTCGGGAGTCTCGGGCGACAGACCTTTGATATACACCAGATTGCCGTCGACGGCTATCTTGACCTTCAGCTCGGCGCTCGTGCCTGTCAGCGCAGCTATCTTAGACATACACTGGGCCTTGAAGATATAGTCGGTTGCGGGAAGGTCGTCGGGGTCGGCGCCTGTCGGGGCGTTGGGATCATAGTAGATTGTCAGACCGGGGAGATACTGCCATGTATATGTGCGGGGTTCGCGGGCCGTGCACTCATAGAGTATATGGTTGTGGATATACGTGTTGGCAGCCTCGTCATAGTCGAAGACGATGTCGCGGAACTCGCCCGTCTTGGCGTCGGCGCCGTGGAGATAGATCGCCGCCTGCTCGCCGAAGCCCATAAACTGGCCGCGGGGTATCGTCAGCTTGCCGTCGGCGAGAGTACCCATCGCCCAGCCTTCGGGAACGTCGGTGCTTAGGCCCTGGATATAGACCTTGTCGCCCACGTTGGCGAGCTTGACGACGCGCGTAAAGTCGCGGGCGGTCAGGCCCGTATCATCGATTTTGCCTTTCAGCACCATGCGCACGGGGTTGGCGCCGGCAGGCAGCTCGATCGGGTCGGGGCGCTCGCCGATATACATGCTGCGGTAGTAGGCATAATAGTTGTGCATCGTCGGGTTAGAGTTGATCATCACCGGCGACGTGCTTTCAAAAGCGTCGAGGTCCTTATAGTAGTTTATCTCTACCGGGCCCACGGCACCCCCCTTCCAGCCGGCCAGGAAGTGGCGGCGGTCGGCAGGGTCTGTGCCGATATACTGCACGTCGAACGTGACGCGCGATCCGTTGAGGCGCCCTTTGAGCCACGCCATCGGGATAAATTTGTCAAAGCCCTGGATATAAACGTCGTCGCCGTCAAAGCCGACATTGACTTCGGTCGAGTAGACGGCATCCTGCTCGTTCATATACTCGATGGCGCTCAGCGGATAAGTCTTGACAGTCATGCCGGCCGGCGGAGTGACAGGCTCGGGCAGGTCATAGATCGTATAGACGCTCTCATAGTCGCCGAATCCGAGCCACGAACGGTCTGACGACCATACCAGACCGAGAAGGCGGTCGCGCGAAGTGCCGGTGACGCTGACCTTGTCGCCCTCGATCTTATAGATGACGGCAGCCTCGGTCGCGTTATAGATGAAATTGGTCGTGTGCGACGACTTGTCGCGGTCGACGATAGCGATTTCGACATAGTCGTTCTGTTCGGCTCCGAAATATACCTTCTGGCCTACAGGCACTTCGATTGTCGACCCGTTGTCGGTCAGACGGCCTTCGACCCAGGCGCATTCTTCGCTGTCTTCGGGAAAGAAGCCCGCGACCGGATTCTTCACCCACGCCTTGGTGCCGTCGGCCGAGTAGACGATTTCGGTGAAGCCCGACTGATTCTGGAGATGCAGCTGCTGGCCGTCATTGAGATAAGTGAGACCGCCCGTGCGCTGATAGTACTTCATCGTACCCTCAGGACGGTCAGTCACAACCTGTGCCGAGCAGAAAAGCGCGGCAAAAAGTAGCATAAAGCTCGTGTAAAAGTGTTTCATCGAGGATTAATTTTATTATTTTGGTTTATTGCATTGCAAAAGTATGTCAAACCCTTGTGATTTGCAAACATTTTAACAAAAAGAACACAAGAGCATAAGGTTAAATCAATGCACAATGCAAAATTCTTCGCTTGCGAAGAATTGTGAATTGTGAATTGTGAATTGTGCATTGTACATTGTGCATTCGCATAGCGGAAATCTAAAATTGCACGCCACTACAATTTTAGACACACAACTCCCCTCACGCCATACTAACTTTGCAACATCAAAACCTTCACACTATATAATATATGAAAAACACATCATCCCGCACCGTCGACCTTTGCGTCGCCGCAGGACTCGCGCATCCCGACAGCGAAGCCCCCGACTGCCGCGTCACCGTCTGCCACAACCTGCGTCCCTCGCCCGACGGAGCCCCCGAACTCGTCCCCACGGGACGTCCCGCCCCCGTCGCCGCAGGACACTACCGTCCCCTCGCCGTCATCACCCTCGCCGACGGACGCCGCCTACTCGCCGTCGCCTCTGGCAAGACCCTCGCCACCCTCGACCTCTCGCAGTGGATGCCCGACGCCGTCGAAGTCACCACCCTCGATGCCGAACCCCTCTGCGCCACCGCCGCCGGGCGCCGTCTCACCGTCATGACCGACCGCGGAGCCACCACCGTCATCTTCGGCGACACGCCCGGCGACATCGCCGTCATCACACCCGACACCACCTTCCCCGAAGTCGCCGTCACCGCCGTGGCCGCCGCCAAAGCCGTCGCCACCATCGCCCCGATACGCCTCGACAAAAGCTTCGCCGAAGGCAAGACCTGCGTCGACCCCGCCCAGCGCGCCCGCGTCACCGCCGCCATGAACGACGCCTACGAAGACATCGCCCGGCAGGCAGCCGCCGACGGAGCCTTCTTCCAGCCCGTCATCTGCCGCTACCGTCTCTACGACGCCGACTCGACCGTCATCTACGTCTCGCCGCCCGTCGTCGTGTCGCTCCCGGCCGGCACACAGCTCACCGACTCGGTCGCCCTCAAATCAGACGACATGACCGTCACACACCCCGTCGCTATCTCGGCCGACACCTATCGCATCCGCCTCACCGTCCCCGCCCACTCGCTCGCCCCGCGTGTCGCCGCCGCAGCCACTCAGCTGCGCCTCTTCGTCACGCCCCAGTATCATCCCGTCGACTTCACGCTCGCCGCCCGCTGCAACGCCGTCATACGCAGCACCACCGACAAGACCGTCATGCGCGCCTCATGGCCCGGCACCGCCCGTTCCCTCGCCTCCACAACAGCCCGCGCCGCCGAGAACCTCCTGCGTCAGAGCATCGCCCGGCTCGACTCGATCGAGCGCCCCGTCCTGACCCTCGGCGACCCATTCGCCTCGGCGGCAGGCACCACCCTCACCCTCACCGCCACAGGCGCCGCCACCGCCGCAGACGAGAGTGAGACCCTCGCCCGCGCCCTCGCCGCACCCTTCGCGCCCCGCTGGGACAAAAGCCTGATGTTTGCCGCGCCCCACACCTTCTCGGCCCGCGTCGTCGTCGCCTCGGGCGACACCACTGTCTGGGGCGACCTCACACAGCGCTTCTTCCGGGGCTGGTCGGCCCGCTCGTTTGCCGTCAGCACCAAGCCCCGACGATGGCGCGCCGCCGTCTGGACCGACCTCACCGCCTCCGTCGCCGACCCCGAGGAATCGGTCGTCAGCCTCGCCTCGGGCGACGGCGACGCCCCCGAGCTCTTCAGCCCCCTCATCTGCTACCCCTCGGCTCGCGCATCGAAGATGAAGATATGCCTCTCCGTCGAGGGCGAAGACCCCGTCACACAGACCTTCGACCTCACCCCCGTCGCCGGCGACATGGCCGTCTATGTCCATCCCACCCTCCGTCCCTTCGCCCTCGCCGACGTCGCCGAAGCCTACGTCATCCCCGCCGAGCGCCCCGCCACACACCGCTGCGAGTCGATGATGGCCGTCGCCCGCAGCCTCTCGCCCCTGAGCGCCACAGCCATCGCCGACCTCTCGCGCGGCCGCGTCAACGCCCTGGCGGTAAGCCGCTACAACCGTTCGTCACTGACCGTCCGCCAACAGCGCTTCACCGTCTTCGCCGACAGCGGCATCCACACCCTCGCCATCACCGGCCCCGGCGACACCGACCTCTTCGAAATCGACCGCCGCACCGTCGCCTCACAGGCAGCCGTCACTGCCGTCGACGGCAGAATCTATGCCCTCACCTCCTCCCGTCAGCTCATCCGCGTCACCTCCTCGTCGGCCGAGACAGTCGCCGAGGGCATCGACGCCAATGCCCTCGCCTGGATAGCCCTGCGGCGCGAACTCCTCTGCCTCGGCGGCGCAGACGGCGACGCCACCGTCATCTGCCCCGACCACGACCTCGGGCGCTACACCCGCAGCCTGCCCGCACTCACCGGCATCATCGCCGACGACACGACAGCCGAAGTCTACGCCACCGACGGCAGCAGCGTCGTCAGCCTCGTCAACGAAGTCGCACCCTCGGCGACCGACATCGCCTGGAGCGTCACCGTCGACACCCCCGGGCGTCGTCCCGCCGTCGTCGCCGCCCTCGACGCCGACATCGGCGCCACCAACCTCAAAGGTACCCTATCGCTGACCCGCCACTCATCGCTCAACCCAGCCTCGGCCCCCACAGCCGCCTTCGACATCGAAGGACGCATCGGCGCACCCCTCACCCTCCGCAACCTCGGCCCCGCCGCCGCCCGCTACACCGTCACCCTCACCGCCACCACCTCCTCCAGCCTCGCCCTCCACCTCATCCGCCTCCGGCTGCATCAATGCACAATTCACAATGCATAATGCACAATCATCGCCCACCCCGTCTGACCCGTCCGACCTTGTCCGACAAGTCCGACCCTTCCGATAACTCCGATAGCCTCCGATAACCCAATTAATTGTGAATTGTGAATTGTGCATTATGCATTGTGCATTGAAAAAGATTGTGCATTGTGCATTGATTAAACCTTCTGCCCTTATGTTCTTCTGCCCTTATGTTCTTCTGTTCATAATTGTGAATTGTGCATTATGCATTGTGAATTGATTAACCCTTTCTCTCTGTAATACAAAAGGAGCCACAACTTGCGTTGCAGCCCCTTTGTATCACAGAGAGTACGATTAGCTTATTCACCGTCTTCAAGAGATACATAATAATCGCGTTCTGCAATCAGATCACTCAGATAGACCATCGGATTATCGTATATTGCAGAGGTTATATATTTATTTAAATCAGCTGATTCTCCAAAACGCTCACGGAATGTGTCAATAAGCCAATCATATGCATCTCGCAATGAATCAAATGCTAAAGGAGTATCTTTCATAACGAATGGTTCAGACAAGGAGTATGAGGAAATTTCTAAACTTTCCCCGCCATTGTGGGTTCGACCGCCTTGATATGTCGATTTGAAGCCTACTACAAGATACTCCGAGTCAGCGTACAACAGCTCAAAATTCTTCGAGCCAATCGTAATCGTTTTAGAAGCCTCATCAACAGTCAAATCTTTTTTCAAGATAACATTATATTCTTTTCCTGTAGCAAGATTTAGGGCAAACATTGCCGATATATACTGTGCATGACCAGTATTGTAATTAGGCTCAAACGCCTCCCAGCATGCACCTTCTTTTATTACAATATATTTAGGTGTACTGGGATATTGACCAACCGCAGCATCTTCTTTTTCCCATCTACCTTTGGTTAAATCATCTTGAAAATAATATTTTGTATTACTACGCGTATAAGTTGCATCCTTCAAAGCGGCCGAATATCGGCTGAGCACATTATAGTCAATCTCGCCCTGCACGATTTTTCCTTTCTTGACAAAATTCTTAGGATTTGCCTTGTCCTCTGACGACTGCGGGTCATCCGAACATGCCGTCATAAAAACCATAAACAAAGCCGCCAGACCTGCAAATATTATTTTAGTCGTTTTCATATCTCTAATTATTTTATTGTTATCATTTTTAGGTTCTTAGAGTAAGTATAATCACCGGCTTTGAATACCTCACCTGCATAATTTTAAGAAGCTATGTTGGCGAGTACCTAATCGGAATGATTGGGATGCAGCTAAAATGAGGAGTTTTTTCATGAAATTTTATTTTTAGGTAAGTAATTTTCGCAAAAATACGATAACAAAGTTCAAAAAGCAAGCTTTTGTTAAAAAAAAAGCAAAAAAATCAACTTTGCATCCAAAATCGCCAATAAAACTCATAAACACCTGTGGTCTAATCCACTTTGAACTGTCAGACAGAACCGGCATGGAACGGCTGAAATGCGCCACATATTTTTTTTACTGATTAGTCCTGTTTACCACGGAATTCTAAAATTGCACCTCATAACGATTTTAGTAATAAAAACCGCCCCTGACAGCCTTAACTTTGCACCGTCCGAAGCATCCTCAGCTTCTCCTGTCCCAAAACTATGATTTATGTCCTTCCGTCCGTCAAAGAAAAACACAAGAACACAAACACATAAGAACAAAAGTTTTTTAGGCATAAAAACAAACAGAACATAATATTTATATTCTTATGTTCTTGTGTACTTATGTTCTTTTGTTCTTTTTCTGTCTTTCTGTCTAAAAATTTTCTTCAATCTTAATTTCTAACCACTATGAATATCAAAGAAATAATTCAAGAAAACACTCGTCGCTTGCGGGCGTTCGAGACCGACTTCGACCCCGTCAGAGGCATCGGATGCTCCGGCGACCGCATCGAGGTCGCCACACCCGTCGAAGGCCTCCCGCGAGCCTTCGTGCCGCGAGAGATGACCGACGACCCGCAGTATGCCGTCGCCACAGGCCCCGAGCAATGGAAAACCCTCCGCTGCCGCCACGACTTCGAATACTGGTGCGTCACCTGCGTCAGAGTCAAACACAAGACCCTCGGCACCGACGTAGCCTTCAGACTCAACCGCCCCCAGCGCCGCGTCGCCGCCGTCATGGAAGCCGACCGCCGCGCCGGACGCCCCATACGCCTCATCATGCTCAAGGCCCGACAGTGGGGAGGCTCGACCCTCATCCAGATGTATATGGCATGGATACAGTCGTGCCACCGCCGCAACTGGCACTCGCTCATCTGCGCCCACGTCAAAGACACTGCCGCCGGCATACGCGGCATGTACACCAAGATGCTCGCCGACTACCCCGAAGACCTTTGGGAAGGCGACGAGCGTCCGATGTTCCGCCCCTACGAGCGCTCGCTCAACGTCCGCGAGATCACAGGCCGCGGATGCCGCGTCACCGTCGGCTCTGCCGAAAACCACGAAGCCGTCCGTGGCAGCGACTACGCCATGGCCCACCTCTCCGAGACCGCCTTCTGGCCCTCGACACCGCAGCACACCCCCGAAGGACTCGTCCGCGCCGTCTGCGGCTCGATAGCACTGATGCCTTACTCGCTGATAGTCATGGAGTCGACCGCCAACGGCATCGGCAACTACTTCCACAGCGAGTGGCTGCGCTGCCGCGACGGACGCGGCGACAAGCGCGCCGTCTTCGTCCCCTGGTATGAGATCGAGCTCTATTCAGTACCCGTCGACGACCCCGAGGCCGTCATCACCTCAATGAGCCCATACGAGCGGTCGCTCTGGAACATGGGCCTGACCCTCGAGCAGATCTACTGGTACCGCCTCAAATCGTCTGAATACCTGTCACACGAGATGATGATGGCCGAGTTTCCCACCACCGACACCGAAGCCTTCGCCGCCACAGGCAGCGGCGTCTTCGATCCCGCCGACGTCGAGCGACTGCGCGGCGACTGCCTCGAGCCGCTGATGACCGCCGACGCCGACAGCTCGGGCGCGCTCGTCGAAGACCCTGCCGGCGGCCTGCAGATATGGGAGAAACCCGACGACAAAGCCGAATATGTCGCCGCCGTCGATGTCGGCGGACGCTCGGTCAAGAGCGACTGGTCGGTCATCGCCGTCATGCGCCGCGGCGAGGGCATGCGCCGTCACGAGATCGTCGCCCAGTGGCGCGGACACCTCGACCACGACCGTCTGGCCGCCAAATGCGCCGCCGTCGGGCGACTCTACAACGACGCCCTGCTCATCGTCGAGAGCAACACCCTCGAATGCGAGGCCGACGGCGGAGCCGACTCGAACCTCTTCATCCTCAGCCGCCTGGCCGAGACCTACCGACACCTCTACCGCCGCGAGACCCTCGACGGCGACGGCCGTGCCTCGCAGCGCCTCGGCTTCCACACCAACCGCTCGACCAAAGCCGCCCTCGTCTCCGGACTCATCGAGGCCGTCCGCGACGGCGCCTACACCGAGCGCGACACCGAGGCCTGCAACGAGCTCCTCACCTACGAACAGCGCCGCAACGGCTCATACGGCGCCCGCGCAGGCTTCAACGACGACATCGTCATGACCCGCGCCATGGCCCTCCGCGCCCTCCGCAGCCGTCAGACACGTCTCGCCGGCCCCGCGCCCGTCCTCCCGCCCAAATGGTAAAAAAGCCCGAATCCATCTTGTTAAAAACATAAAAATCTATGGCTGCGCCGGATAATTTGGCTAATTTTGTAAAGATGAACAAAGCAGGAATCATAGCGAGCACAATCGTGGGCGTCACCGGCGTGGCGATTTTCGCCACGGCGCTGCTGCGCATGACCGCCGCCCGCGACCCATACGTCGACGTGCCCCGCGACGAATACCCCGTCGTCGGCGTTGACCTCTCGGCCCATAACGGACGTGTCGACTTCGGCCGCGTCGCCGCCGACGGCGTCGACTTCGTCGTCCTAAAGGCCACCGAGGGCGTCAGCTTCTGCGACTCCGAGTTCGCCCGCAACTACGGCGAAGCCCGCACAAGCGGCCTCAAGGTCGGCGCATACCACTTCTTCCGCTTCGACTGCGACGGCGACCGCCAGGCACGCCACTTCCTCAGCGTCGTCGACAGCCTCGACCTCGACCTCCCCCTCGCCATCGATGTCGAAGACAACGGCAACCCCGACGACATAAACGCCGGCCTCGTCGCCGCACGACTCGGAGCCATGATAAACAGCCTCGACTCGGCCGGACGCAAGGTGATGATCTACTCCAACAAACGCGGCATAAGCCGCTATATCAGCGGACGCTTCGACGACCGTCCCGTCTGGATATGCTCCTTCACCAACCCGCCCCTCGCCGGCGGACGATGGACCCTCTGGCAGCACAGCCACCGAAGCCGCGTCGACGGCATCAAAGGCGACGTCGACCTCAACACCTTCAACGGCGACAGCGCCGACTGGACCCGCTGGCTCGCCGCCTTCGAGCCGACAAATGCTATGAAGCACAATAAATAACGCCCCGCCGCGTTATTACAAAGATGAACAACACAATGCAGAAAACCTACCGTCATATCATACTCCGCGCAGCCGCAGTCATCATCGCCGTCATGGCGCTGGCGCCTGTGGCCAAAGCCCTTAGTCTCGACCATTACGCCGCCAGCTCGGTGCTCGCCTCGGGCCGCTGGGTCAAAGTCGCCGTCCCCTCGTCGGGCCTTTACAAGATTCCCGTCTCGACCCTGCGCTCATGGGGCTTCAGCGACCCCTCGCGAGTGAGAGTCTTCGGCTACGGCGGACGCCGCATCGCCGACATCCTCAACGCAGCCAACTATGTCGACGACCTCCCCCAGACAGCCATAGCCCGCGCCAAAGACGGCGGCATAGTCTTCTACGGCGTAGGCCCCGAAGAGTGGACACAGTCGGCCACAAACCGCTACACACAGTCGACAAACCTCTATACCGAAGCCGGTTACTATTTCATCGGCGAGAGCGACGAGCCATCGCCCGAAATCGAGACCATAGGCCGCGGCACAGCCGAGTCGCCCGCCACCGACTTCGTCGAACTCATCCACTACGAGCAAGAACTCGTGTCGCCCGGCGAGGCCGGCCCGATGCTCGTCGGCGAGGACTTCCGCTTCACCCCCACCCGCAAGTTCAGCTTCACCATGCCCGACAAGAGCGGCGACAAAGTGTGGTTCGAGGTGTCGTTCGTCGCCAAGACCTACAACGCCGCATCGCAGCTCACCTTCAACGTCAACGGCACCGACCTGACAGCCAACAACTCAGACCGCATCGCCGCGACATCAAACAGCGTCTATGTCCACGCCACCGAGGGCATCGCCCGCCACGAGACCGCCGTCGACGGCCAGCGCCTCGACCTCACCGTCACCCACAAAGCCTCGACGGTCGTCTACAGCGCCTGGCTCAACTATATCAGCGTCAACTACCAGCGCGAGCTGAAACTCCCCGCCGCGGGCCACATCGCCTTCCGCCAGCGCTCGACCGGCCTCTCGCTCGACCTCTCGGGAGCCGACGCCTCGGGCGTCACCGTCTGGGATGTCACCGAACCTTCGTCCGTCAGAACGCTCGCCACGGGCAGCGACGGCGGACGCGCAGTCTGGACAAACCCCTACTCGGGCCTGCGCAGCTATGTCGCCTGGCGCAGCGACGCAAATATCCCGGCCCCGACCTTCGTGTCGGCCGTCAGCAATCAGAACCTCCACGGCGAAGAGCCGGTCAATATGGTCATATTCACCCATCCGGCGTGGAAAGCCCAGGCCGAGCGCATAGCCGAATATCACCGCAACAGCCGCGACGCCCTCAAGGTCAAGGTCGTCGACGTCGCTCAGGTCTACAACGAGTTTGCCTCGGGCATGCCCGACGTCTCGGCCCTCCGCAAATACCTCAAGATGCTCTACGACCGCGGCGCGGCTTCAGACACGCCTCTGCGCTACGCCCTAATCATGGCCCGCACGACCTACGACGAGCGCCATCAGTCGGCTGCGGTTAAAAAACTTGGCATCCAGACCATTCCCGCATGGCAGGTAAGAACGATGCGCTACTCGCTCAACGACAACGACGGCTTCAACACCGACGACTTCATCGCCATGCTCGAAGACAACAGCGGCAGCGACATGGGTCTCGACGACCTCTCGATCGCCGTAGGCCGCATACCCGTCACCTCAGCCTCGGAAGCGGCTCAGACCGTCGACAAAATCTACAGCTACGCCGCCGACACACGCGACGGAGCATGGAAAAACCGCATCATGATGCTCGCCGACGACGAAGACAACGGCGTCCACCTCGAACAGGCCGAGAAGCTTGTCAAAGCCCTCGAAGCCACAGAAGGACAGCAGCATATCATCCAGAAAGTCTACATGGACGCCTATACCAAATCGGGCGGCGCCTATCCGCTGGCCCGCGAGGAGATGTTCCGCTACCTCAACGAGGGCGTCGTGTGGTGGTGCTTCGCCGGCCACGCCAACAACCACGCCTGGACCCACGACAAACAGCTGACATTCACAGACCTCAACGAGATGTATCTCACGCGTCTGCCCTACATCTACGCCGCCACCTGCGACTTCCTCCGCTGGGACTCGAACACCGTCAGCGGCGGCGAGCTCCTCTTCTTCGAGCGCTACGGCGGCGCCGTCGGCATGATCAGCGCCACACGCCCCGTGTATATCACCGACAACGGCTTCTTCTCAGAGGCCATGGGCCGAGCCCTCGCGCGACGCGACGATGACGGCCGCCTGATGGCCGCCGGCGAGATATACCGCCGCGCCAAAAACGACATCCGCAACAGCCGCGGCGAACACCGCAGCAACCCCAACCGCCTCCGCTACGTCTTCATGGGCGACCCGGCCCTCCGTCCCGTCACACCCGACAACATCGTGGTGCTCGACAGCATCGACGGCAAACCCGTCGGCACTGACAATCAGGTTGTCATAGCCGCCCGCAGCATCGTCGAGTTCACAGGTCACATCGAATCGCCCGACGGCACTAAACTCGACGGCTTCAACGGCACCGTCGGCATCGACATCTACGACGCCGACCGCTCGGTGACATCCAACGGCAACGGCGACGGCAAAGCCATCACCTTCGAGGTCCACGGCGACAAACTCTACTCGGGCTCGACGACAGTCACCGGCGGCGAATTCAAAATCACCGTCGCTACCCCCTCCGAGATAGCCGATAACTTCCGCGAGGCCACGCTCAACATGTATGCCACGTCGCCCGACGCCACGGCTGTCGGCGTCTGCCGCGACTTCTATGTCTACGGCCTTGACGAAGAGGCCGCTGACGACGACATAGCGCCCGTCATCGAGAGCCTCGTCATCAACCACCCGACATTCGTCAGCGGCGACCGCGTCAACGCCGACCCGATGGTCATCGCCCGCATCAGCGACAACGTCGGCATCAACCTCTCGACCGCCGGCGTCGGCCATCAGATGACCATAACCCTCGACGGCAACCGCAGCTACAACGACGTGCCCTACTACTTCACCCCCTCGGCCGACGGCACAGCCTCGGGAGAGATAGCCTATCCGCTGAGCGACCTCACCGACGGCCCCCACACGATAATGCTGCGCGTCTGGGACACCCACACCAACTCGGCCACAAAAGAGATTGACTTCGTCGTCGACAGCACCATCCGTCCCAAGATCTACGACATCTACAGCGACGCCAACCCCGCCTCGGTCCGCGCCAATTTCTACCTCGTCCACAACCGTCCCAACAACCTGCTGACAGTCACCGTTTCGGTCTACAACCTCAACGGCAAACTCGTCTGGAGCGACACCAGCCGTGGCATGAGTGACATGTATCTCTCGTCGCCCGTCAGCTGGGATCTGACCGACCAGAGCGGCGCCCGCGTCAAGCGCGGCATCTATGTCTACCGCGCCTCGATCAGCACCGACGGCGACCACTACGAAACCGACTCCCGCAAAATCGCCGTCACTGCCGAATAAGACGAGACACAGCCGTTGTCGAGGATTAAATGTTAAGGAGTTGCGGGATTTTGGGAAAATTGTTGTAAATTTGCAGTCATGAACGAAAATCGCGCGTCACGGTCACAAGATCTTCTGCCTGAGCCTACGCTCAGACGCCTCCCGTGGTATCTGGCATACGTCAGCATCCTCCACAAGGACAAGGTGGAGTATGTCTCGTCGACCAGGATAGCCGAGGAGCTTGCTGTCGATTCGTCACAGATTGCAAAAGACCTGTCGTTTCTCAACATCAAGGGCAAGACCCGCATCGGCTATGAGGTCGCGTCGCTCGAAGAGGCCCTGCGCGAGTTTCTCGGCTTCATGCAGTCACACAACGCTGTCATCGTCGGCACGGGCAGCCTCGGCGGCGCTCTGATGCAGGACAGAGGCCTGGAACGATACGGCCTCAATATCGTGGCCGGCATAGATGTGTCACCCGAGCTGATAGGAACGTCTATCAACGGCATCGAGGTCTACTCGCCTGACGACCTCAGGGAGATAGTCGAACGCCTCAACGTCAACATAGGCATCGTCACTGTGCCGGTCGAAAGCGCGCAGGCGGTGGCCGACATGATGATGGACGCAGGCATCCGCAGCCTGTGGAATTTCACGCCTTACCGCATCAGGGTGCGCGACGGTGTAGTGGTGACAAACACATCGATCTATTCACATCTGGCGGTGATGTATAACCGCATGGGGGTTGTCAAATGAAAGCGATACTGCTCGGCGGCGACACGATGAGACTGATTGCCGACTCGGCACTGCTGCGCTGCAACAAGCCCCTCTTCCTCGACGACGCCTCGCAATGGAGCATCAAGGTCTGCCCGGCGATAAAGATAAGCCGCCTCGGCTTCCACATAAAAGAGAAATTCGCAGCACGTTATTATGATTCGGCATCTGCCGTCGGCATCTGCATACCCAATGAATGGGCGGCGGCGCCGTGGACAGCCCCCGAGGTAATGATGGCCCGCGACAACTGCCTCATCGAGGGTGCATGGGTGACGCTCGACGAGCGCATGGCCGGGACGCGGCTCGACTACAGCGCCAACAGTCTGTCGGGGTCAGTGACTCTCGGCGACCTCGGTGTCGACAAGGCTATAGCGGCGCTGTCGTGTCACATGACTTTCAAAACCGGCGATATTCTTGTCTTCGCCGGCCACAGCCTTGACATCGCCGCGCAGGAGGCCGCCGGAGAAATTAAAACAGAATTAAACGGGATCGAGTGTCTCGACTTCAGGATAAAGTAAGCATGGCGCGGCACTATCACACCGGCGCCGATAAATGGAAAAATGTTATGAATGCAATGTTCAAGAATATGGCCACAGCCTTCCTGTTGGCGACAACAGTCGCCGCATACGGCTACGACGTGTCGTATTATGCCGACCGCTCGGCTCTGTCGGAAGGACGCTGGGTCAAGATAAGAGTCGACAGGAACGGTCTTTACAAGATAGACCGGGAAACGCTGGCCGAATGGGGCTTCGACGACCCGTCACGCGTGACGGTATACGGCTACGGCGGTTCACGCCTCTACACAGAGACATTTGACGCCGATCTGCCCGACGATGTCCGGCCGACGGCGACGATGCGCAGGGACGACGGCATCATATTTTATGGCGAGGGCGTGTCGACTTCGCGGTCACGGTCGCTGTCAAGCCTCGACATAAGCCGCAACATATATGACCGCTACGGTTACTATTTCATCACTGAGGACGGCGGTGGCACAGGCTGGGGCAGCGTCAAGGCCGGTGTCGCGCAGTCAAGCGCGTCAGACCATCACATGTCGGCAGTCGTGATAGAAAACGATATTGTCAACCCGGGCAAAGGCGGCGGTGTGTTTCACGATACAGAGATGACTCCCGGAGAGCGCCGTGTCTACAATTTTGAAATTACCGATTTTCATATCACGTCGGGTCTGCCGCCATTCGGCATCTTCAAATATAACTTCGGCGCCCGCAACGAAGACGGAGAAACGAAGCTGGCCATCGACATGCCCGCTGTTTTCAAAGAAAAATACCGTCGCGAAGGTTCGGCGCAGCGCACAAGAGGCGAGACACGCCTCTATAACACGGCCGAAGGTTATATACAGGTAGAGCCGACATCGGCCGACGCATTTGTCGGTCACAGCGAAACGGTCGGTTTCGGCCTCACGCTCGACGGATCGACCGACGCAGAGTATGTCGCGGTTGACCGCGCAAGCTTCTGCTATCCCCGTCTCAACCGATTGGGAGACAGCGATTATCTCGAGCTGCGATATGCCCAGACTATAACTTTCGCCATCTCCGAGAGTGACGCCGACGTCTATGTCTGGGACATAAGCGACGTGGCCGCCGTCAGGCCTCTCGACGTGGTCTACGACGCTTCGTCATCCAAGACGATGGTGCGCAACAGCGGTTCGGCACCTGCCGTCATGAAATATATAGCCTTCCGCGCAGGGGGCGACTTCATGAAGCCTGAATATGCGGGTGAGGTCAGGGCAAGCAACCTGCACGGCATGCCTACACCCGAGATGGTAATCATCACGACGGGCGATTTTGTCGAGCAGGCACGCGAGCTTGCGGCGATACACGGGCGCCACGGTCTTGACGTCGCCGTTGTCGAGCAGTCTGACATTTTCAATGAATTTTCATCGGGAACACGCTCGGCGATGGGCTATAAGCGTTTTATCAAGATGCTCTATGACCGCGGCGCGGGACGGCTGAAACATGTGCTGCTCTACGGTCCGTCGCAGTGGGACAACCGCGACGGCGCAGCGGGTGGCCTTGAAAGCCTTATCGCCTATGAGACAGACATCGACGGCTGTGCCAACGATGCGTCGTCAAACTACACCGCAGACAGCTATTTCGTGAAGCTGTCTGACGACTATAACAATTCGCGCCAGTATTATGAGGTGATGGATGTAAACATCGGCCGTATCCCGGTCTATTCAACCGGCGTGGCCTCGGCGGTCAACCGCAAAATCGAACGCCATTTGACATCTCCTGAACGGGCGCTCGCCTATGGCACAGCCGTCATGATGAGCGATGACGGCGACGACAACGCCCATCTCATGCAGAGCCGCGAGGTCATGGAGCACATGAGCGCCGCCAACAGTTCGATGGGCTTCGTACAGGTACACAACCTGATATATCCGTGGCAGAAGAAGAGCGCCGTCGCAGCCAGGGCGACGATGACATCAATACTCCGTCGCGGCGCAGGCTATGTCTCGTTCACCGGCCATTCGCGCAGCCATGACCTTACGGGCGAAAACCTGTGGAGCATGGCAGACGTAGAGAAGACCAGATATGATGTGTCGCCTGTGGCGATGCTCGCCACTTGCTCGACCTTCGATTTCGACCGTCGCACAAAGACCCTCGCCGACGCGTTTCTTGACGAAGAACACGGCGGCATGATCGGTGTCGTCACTTCGTGCCGCCAGGTCTACATGAACTATAACCAGCCTTTCAATCTCAAAATGGCTGAATGCTATGCAGGCGCAGATGCCGGCATGACCGTCGGCGATTTGTTCAGAACGGCATATAACGCGACAATCACCAATGCAGGCTTCGGCCTGGCGGTCAACACGATGTGCTATAATCTGTGTGGTGACCCGGCAGTGCCGCTGGCAGCCCACAACCGTTCGATAAAGCTCGATGACGTGTGCGGCGGAGCGTCTGAACTCACCGCGCCAGGCACTATGACTCTCACAGGTTCTGTCGTCGACGGCGATGCCGTAGACGAGGATTTCGACGGCGAGGTCTATATCACCGTCTATGACGGACCGAAGACACTCTACACTGTGATAAAAGACAATGACAAGGGCGAAAACAATCTGCCTGTCGAGCATGACGAATATATACTCGCGACCGCTCGCGGCCGTGTCTCCGGCGGCCACTTCGACATGTCGCTGTCACTTCCCTATCCCCAGCGTCCCGGTGTGTCCAACCGCATCGTCGTGACAGCTGTATCTGATAATGGTCTGTCTGCAACGACCGTCTATAAAGACCTGACCGTGACAGCAGCGACCGAACATGAGCCCGGCTCGGCCGACCCGACAGCGCCTGAAATCACAGCGCTCTATATCAACGGTCGCGATTTTGCCAACGGCGATGTCGTCAGCGGCGACTTTACAGTCTACGGTGAAATCATGGCATCCGCATCAGGGCTCGATGTCAGAACCGAGGGCATCGGCGGCGGCGTGTCGCTGATACTCGACGGCAAGCGCCGGCTCGAGGGTCTGACCGAAACTCTCGACATCGTCGAGGCCGGCAAGCCGACGACTTTCAGCCTTGATGTGAGTGAAGTGGCCGACGGCCGTCACACCCTGACGCTGTCAGCATCGAACAACGACGGCATCAAGAGCAGCCGCAGCATAGATTTCATCGTTGTTAACGAGCCCCTTGCGGCAACGCTCGAGGCATCTGAACGCGAAGCGGACGAAGAGGCCGAACTGACTCTTGTCTATGACAGTTCACGACAGCCGACAGTGCGCCTCGTAATCGAGGACATCGCCGGACACCCGGTCAAATCGGTCGACAACGCCGTCATGCCCTACCGCTGGTCGCTCGACGACAATGATGGCGCTAAAGTCGCGCCGGGCGTCTATCGTGCGCGCTGCTATCTGAATGTCGACGGCAGATTTGGTGTCAGCGACAGCGCCGAGATTGTCGTGCTTGACTGACATTTAGGCTTCAACGGCAGTTTTTTCGGCGATAAATGACTTGTCGCTTGGTCGTTTGACAAAAATATTATAACTTTGCAACGCTTTAGCTGGCCATCCGGCCGGTTGGGCACAGGATAGTCTTATGGTGTAATGGTAGCACTACAGTTTTTGGTTCTGTCTGTCTAGGTTCGAATCCTGGTAAGACTACGAGAGAATCCCGGTTTTCTGAAAAGAGGCCGGGATTTTTTATGCACAATTCACAATCATGAACAGAAGAACATAAGGGCAGAAGAACAGAAGTTTTTTTGTATTGCGGGGATAGTCAGCGTCTTGCAGACGCGTTGATTGCGGGCGTCTGCTACCGCGCAGGCCGGCGCCGTGCGCCTCGGCCTACGCGGCTATCAGTAAAGTCATCGCCTTGCAGGCGATAAAGTGGTGGAAGCTCCATCGATACGGCGATAAAGTCATTAAGTTAGGTTATTAAGGTAAGGCGCAAATGGTGGTTCAACCCCGGCGGGTTATAGTGGTCGGAAGACATTCTAAATGGTTATGCCAATTGTTCTATAATAAAAACATTTGTTATGGAACATACATTTTCAATCATAGACGTATTTAAGGAACTCCCGTTGGAAGAGATGAAGGCAGACGCCAGAGATCTAAATATCAATTACAAGGCTAAAAAATTAGATTCAATGACTTTGTTTGCTCTTCTAGCGCAGGGTTATCTTATGACAGACCGACTTAGTCAGCGCTATGTATGTAAGGAAGCTAATTTATTGTCGTTAAATGAACTTTATGGAGTCGAAGTTTATCATGGGAAAATAAGTCATTCATCACTCTCGGAACGATTATCCGCTATAAACCCCAAGTTTTTTGAGGACACATATAAATTTCTGTATAGCAAAGCATTAGATAAGTATGGATTCTATCCTTTAGCGAAATCAAATATTGTAAGAGTAGACACGACCTATGTATCCGAGACAGCAAACAAACTCCTTGAGGGAATAAAAACGGGTGTCAACGACAGATATGGAGGAGAACGCAGACAAATCAAGTATGGCGTTGCCTATGATGGGTTCGGTGTTCTTGTTGCGGATATATTCAGTAAGCAAACTCAGAGTGGCGAGGAGATCGCATTGGCTTCTACCGTAAAAGCTGCTATATCTCATAATGATGGACATTATCAGGTATATACCTTCGACCGAGGGGTCAATTCATCTCAAAATCTGAAAGAGATTGACACTCTGACAGCCGAGCATAAGGCTACATTTGTAGCCAGACTGAAACTGGGTCGGTTATTCAATATAATCAACGAACGCAGTGTCAGAGGTATGGCTGATCATGATGGAGAATACGAACTGCTACAGGATTGCGATGCCCATTTGAGAAACCCAAATTCTACAAAATGGGATACCGGCACCACTTATCGTATAATAAGGGTGAGATTCGCTAAACCCAGGCCACGATCTGCAGGCAGTGCCAGTCACCACCGCAAATATCAGGATGAAATGTTATTGATAACCAATGATTTCAAATCGGATGCAATTGTCATCGCAAATGAATATAAGATCAGGTGGAGCATTGAGGTCTTTTTCAAATTCCTTAAACAGAACCTCTCATTCTCTCATTTAATCAGCGTGAATCTTAATGGCATCAAAGTAATGCTGTATATGACGCTTATAATGGCTCTTTTGATCAAACTGTTTGAACTTGAGACAAACCAAGGCCCTACAATGGCTATATTGGATATGAAAATCCAAATTGCCAACTGGCTGTATCTTAACAATAAGTGCGAACAAGATGGACGGGCTGGTTCACCTGACAAATCCCCTTCAATCGCTTATGCTGATGTCTTCCGACCACTATAACCCGCCGGGGTTGATGGTTGTTATGGGTTTGCTTCCCACGGGCACAAGTGCCCGCGGTTAACAAAATTGCAGACCGGAGGTCTGTTTCTTTGTAAAGAAAGCTCAGGGGGTTACTTTATTTCTATCGTTATTGATTTGAGGGAGGTGGTGGGGCGGGTGAGGAGGTAGAGGGCGAGGGATGCTGTTTGGGCTACGGTGAGGTTTGTCGGGTTGAGGGCGTTGGCTCTCACTGTCGCAGGGATGGCGGTGAAGTCGGCGGGGCCGAGGATGAGGAGGTTGGTGACTGCGGTGAGATTGAGCAGGTGACGGACTTCGGGGGTTAGGGCGCCGCAGGCTATCAGGGCTTCTATAGGGCCGCGGTCGGCTGTGGCTTTGGCTATGGCGTCTTCGAGGCTGCCGGTCAGAGGGATGAATCGCGCACCTGTCGACTGGGCGAGGCGCGTGCCGAATGTCGCGTCATCGTCGATGAAAGTGACTGTGGCGCCTGTGGCGCTGAGGCGCGACATGATGGCCGGGGCGGCTTCGTGACGCACGTTGTCGACGAGGATATGACGGCAGGCGAGGCGCAGCGTCGCTGACGGCGCCGTGCGGGCCGCGCGGCTGACAGTGGGACGGACACCGGCACGGCGATGCTCGTCCATTTTGTTTTCAAGATAATTGTCGGCCATCAGTTGTCGCTGCGGTGGTAGATGATGCTGTTGGTGCCCGAGGGGCTGACCTTGAGGGTCACTTTGGCCGATTCGATGAGAGGTATGTTGTGGAAGACGTGGCCAATCGGGGCGTTGAAGGCGACGGGATATTTGTAGCCGGCGACCATGTCGCGAATCATCTCTTCCATAGTGTTATAGCTTTCGTCGGGCTTGTAGTCGGTGAACTGTCCCACGATAAGTCCGCCGAGTTTCGCGAGCACTCCGCTGAGTTTAAGCTGATAGAGTATGCGCTCTATTTTATATATCGGCTCGGCGACGTCTTCGATGAAGAGTATGGTGCCGGGCTTTATCATGTCGTAGGGTGTGTTGATGAGTTCGGCGAGGACGGCAAGGTTGCCGCCGACGAGTTTGCCCGTGGCGATGCCGCAGCGGTCGAAGTCGTGCGAGGGGAAGGTATAGACGGGTCGTTCGCCGCGGAGGACGGCGAAGAGTGATGCGTTGTCGGGGTCGCTGTCACCGAGGCGGATGTGTTCGGCCATCGAGCCGTGGACGCTGGCAATACCTTTTGAGTGCATCAGGGCGTGGAGGGCCGAGATGTCAGAGAATCCCACGACCCATTTGGGATCGCTGCGCAGGTCGAGGCGGGCGAGTCGGTCCATGATGTGGACGACACCGTAGCCGCCGCGCGAGCAGATGATGGCGCGGACCTCCGGGTCGGCGAAGGCTTTTTCAAGGTCGTCGAAACGCTCGTCGGCCGTGCCGCTGTAGTGGCCGCTCTTGCCGAGGGCATGGGGCATTATGATTGCCTCCCAGCCCTGCTTGCCGAGAGCCTCGACGGCTTCTTCGACATAGACGGCCTTGACGGCGCCGGCGGGTGAACAGAATGCTATCTTGTCGCCCTTCTGAAGAGGGCGGGGGAACAGTAAGGTTTGATTTTCTTTCATAACTTAATGTATTTAGAATAGAAATGCCACATTGCCACAGCGGCTGATACAGAGACGTTGAGAGAGTGCTTTGTGCCTGACTGGGGAATCTCGATGCAGACATCGCAGGCGTCGACGACGCGCTGGTCGACACCGTCGACTTCGTTGCCGACGACGATGGCATAGCGGCGCGAGGCGAAATCGACGGGGAAATTCTGAAGGGCGACACTCTCCTTGACCTGCTCGAGGCAGGCGACGGTGTAACCCGCGGCTTTCAGGTCGGCGACGGCGGCGAGGGTGCCGTCGTAATGGCGCCAGTCGACCGAGTCTTCGGCGCCGAGAGCCGTCTTGTGTATCTCGGGCGACGGCGGTGTCGCCGAGATGCCGCACAGGAGCAGCGCTTCGAGAGCAAAACCGTCGCAGGTGCGGAAGAGCGAGCCGATGTTGTTGAGCGAGCGCACGTTGTCGGCTACAAGTACGAGCGGCATTTTGGGTGCGCTCTTAAACCTGTCGACGCTCAGTCGGTTCATATCCCAGATTGTCTTTTTTTCCATTATTTCTGTAACAGTCGGTTAAACAAGTCGATATATTTGGAAGCGATGGCGGCGTCAGAGAAGCGGTCGGCGACAGTGGCGCTGCGGCGGTCGCGGTCTTCGTCGGCGCAGCCGAGGGCGAACTCTATGCCCGAGGCAAAGTCGACCGGGTCGCCGTATCGGGCGATGTAGCCCGTGTCGAGGTGGTCGACGATGTCGGCCTGGCCACCACGGCCGAAGGTCACGGGGACACAGCCGGCGGCCATGCCCTCGATGAGAGTGCCCGGCAGGGTCTCGTACTGCGAGGTCGAGATGACCGCGTCGGCGTGGGCATAGAGCGAGGCGAGGCGACGGCGGTCGGAGATGGTGCCGAGGCTGATGTGAGGCAGACGTAGGCCGTCGAGAGCCGCCGGGTCGCGCATGGCACCGTAGAAGACGGCCACGGCGTCGCAGCCCTTGTCGGCAAGAATGTTGAGGGCCTCGACCGCCACAGGCAGACCTTTTATAGGGTCGTCGAGGCGGGCGGCGCCCATGACGATGAGCCGCTTGCCCTCTGGCAGCCCGAGTTCGGCGCGCGAGAGCGAGGGTGTCAGCGGAAATTCGGCGACCGGGAAGGCGTTGGGGATGACGCAGACATCCTCGTCGCGCAGCAGGGCGCTGTCTTTGGCGCGCGAGGCCAGCCAGCGGCTGACGGCGACGAAATGAAGAGACACGCGGTCGTAGAGCCGCTCTTTGCGCCGGAAGGTCGAGCGCGACATATCGCGGGCGTCCTTGCCGTCTTTGATGAGCGGACAGTTGCCGCAGTCGCGCAGGAAACCCTCGCAGTCGCCGGCATGATGGCAGACACCAGTCATACACCACATATCGTGCATCGTCCAAACGACGGGTTTGCCCATGGCGGCTATGCGGCGGATGCCGCGGAGCGAGAGCATGCCCTGGTTGACCCAGTTGAGGGCGACGACGTCGGCATCTTTAATCCACGGATGGCGATGGAGCGGCAGACCGTCCGAGGCGATTGAAATCTTGAACAGATTCCTGCGACTGAAGCCGTTGCCGGCCACGATGCGCAGATGCTCGGCGATGAAAGCCGCCTTGCGCGTCAGGGCGTTGCCGGCGAGGGCCACGCGGCAGTCGTCGGTAGCTCGGCGGACGACAAGCATGCGGGCGTCGACCCCCGCGCGGCAGAGGGCCTCCATCAGGCGGTAGGTGACGACCGACGCGCCTCCGAGAGTGTCGCTGTGGTTGACGAGGGTTACTTTCATCTTGCGCGGCGGTGTTTGAGTTGTGAGAGCATCTGCATGGGGTGGATGCCTTCGCGGCGGATGACGTAGAAGACGAAGGCCGCGAGGATGACGAAGCGCAGGGCGAAGGCCACGGGACGGCTGTCGGGCATGCAGTACATGCCGATGACATAGCAGACGGCGGCGACGGCAAAGTAGCCGAGGATGCGCCCTGTAGGATAGTCGATGGGATGATAGTGGCGGCCGACGAAATAGCTCGTCACCATCCTGGTGAAGTAGCTAGCCAGGGCGGCGATGGCGCAGCCCATATAGCCGATGTGGGGCACAAGCAGAGCGTTGAGCGCCAGAGTGACGGCCAGGCCGAGCAGTGAGAACCACATGCCCCAGATGGTGCGGTCGGTGAGCTTATACCAGAGCGAGAGGTTGAAGAAGATGCCGAAGAAGAGTTCGGCGAGCATTATTATCGGCACGACCTTGAGGCCGCTGAAATATTTCGGGGAGATGAAATACTTGAGAATGTCGAGATAGAACATCACGCCGAGGAAGAGCGCCAGGGCGAAGACGATGAAATATTTCATGGCGTCGCTGTAGGCGCGGTAGCTCGACTCGCCGCGTTCCTTGGCCTGCGAGAAGATGAAGGGCTCATAGGCGAAGCGGAATGCCTGGATGAACATCACCATGACGATGCCGATCTTGTAGTTGGCGCCGTAGATGCCGAGACCTTCCATGGCTTCGGCGGGGTCGGAGACGAGGCTCGGATAGATGATCTTGTCGATGGTCTGGTTCATGATGCCGGCGACGCCGAGCACGAGCAGCGGAGCCGAGTAGACGAGCATCTCGCGGAGCAGACGGCCGTTGAAGCGGTAACGCACGCAGGTAAGCTCGGGGAGCATCATCAGCAGGTTGACGACCGAGGCGATGAGGTTTGAGAGGAAGATATAGCCGATGCCGAAGCCCGGGTCGTAGAACCACGAGACTGTCGCCGGGGCGACCTTCATCAGCCAGGGACAGGCGAGGATGAAGAAGAGGTTAAGGCCGATGTTGAGGCCGATGTTGACGAGGCGGATGAGGGCGAAACGCATCGGGCGCTTCTTATAGCGCAGATAGCTGAAGGGGATGGCGAGGAAGGCGTCGCCGGCGACGCAGACGGCCATGATCATCACGAACGAAGGTCTGTCGCCGCACTCCATGAAGACCGACACGGGCCTCAGGAAAGCTGCCACGGCGATGACGAAGAGCGTCGAGGTGACGGCCAGCGAGATGAGCGAGGTCGTGTAGACCTCGTCGGGATTTTTCCATCGCTCGTGGTTTGAGAAGCGGAAGAAACCCGTCTCCATGCCGTAGGTTAGGATAATCATCGCCAGGGCGACGACAGAGTAGACGAAGGTGACGACGCCGTATTCGGCCACCGGAAAGACGATGGTGTAGAGCGGCACAAGACACCAGTTGAGAAAGCGGCCTATGATAGAGCTGACGCCATAGACGGCCGTGTCTTTGGCGAGAGATTTTATTCCTGCCATTGCTGTCAGATGTTGTCGATGTCAAAAAGTCCGCCGTCGCGGTGGGTTCGTCCGCCGAGGTGCTCGTAGGCGAGGTCGGTGACTTCGCGTCCGCGGGGTGTGCGTTTGATGAAGCCCTCTTTGATGAGGTAGGGCTCGTAGACCTCCTCGACCGTGCCGGGGTCTTCGCCGATGGCTGTGGCTATTGTCGACAGGCCGACCGGGCCACCCTTGAATTTGGTGATTATCGTCGTCAGAATCTTGTTGTCGATCTCGTCGAGACCGTAGTGGTCTATATTGAGAGCCTCGAGGGCATATTTTGTGATTTCGAGGTCGATGACACCCGAGCCTTTGACCTGGGCGAAGTCTCTGACGCGCCGGAGCAGGGCGTTGGCGATACGCGGGGTGCCGCGGCTGCGCATGGCGATCTCGCCGGCGGCCTGCGAGGTGCAGGTGATGTTGAGGAGCTTGGCCGAGCGCATGATGATGTTAGAGAGAACCTCGTGGTCGTAGTACTGGAGGTGGCTCTTGATGCCGAAACGCGCGCGTAGGGGCGATGTCAGCAGGCCGCTGCGGGTCGTTGCGCCGACGAGGGTGAAGGGGCTGAGAGTCAGCTGGACGCTGCGGGCGCCCGGGCCCTTGTCGATCATGATGTCGATGCGGTAGTCTTCCATCGCAGAGTAGAGATATTCCTCGACGACAGGACTGAGACGGTGTATCTCGTCGATAAAGAGCACGTCGTTCTCCTCGAGCGAGGTGAGTATGCCGGCGAGGTCGCCGGGCTTGTCGAGCACGGGTCCCGAGGTTACTTTCATGCCGACGCCGAGCTCGTTGGCGATGATGCCTGCGAGAGTCGTCTTGCCCAAGCCGGGCGGCCCGAAGAGCAGAATATGGTCGAGAGCCTCGCCGCGCATCTTGGCCGCATCGACAAAAACCTTGAGGTTTTCGACGATTTTGTCCTGACCGCTGAACGATTCGAAGCGGCCCGGACGCAGGGCTTTCTCTATCTCCTGCTCGGAGCCGCGGGCGGCGTTGGCGCGTATGTCAAAGGGTTCGCTCATATTTAACGAATATCTATTTTATCGAGTATCTTTTTGTAAATCACTTCGGGTTTGATGGCTGTCATGCAGAGATAGTCGCCTCGCTGACACGGTTTGTCGCCGAAGACAGAGCATGGGCGGCAGGTCATCGGCAGCTGTATCATGTCGCTGTCGCTCTGACGCCAGCCTCTGAAGCCGCAGTATGAGTGTGTCGCGCCCCAGATGCTTATCGTCGGGGTGGCGGTGATAGAAGCGAGGTGCATGTTGGCCGAGTCCATCGACACCATGACGTCGAGATGGTTGATGAGAGCCAGTTCGGCCTTGAAGCCGTATTTTTTGCCTGCGAGATTTCTGACACGCGGATATTTTGACTCCCAGGCGTCGAGGATTTTTTTCTCGTCGCCGCCTCCGCCGAAGAGGAATATCTCGGTGTCGGGGTTCTTCTCTGAGAGCGATGCCACGACGGCCTCCATCTTCCCGGGCGGATAGATTTTGCCCATGTGAGCTGCGAAAGGTGCGATGCCGACCCACTTCACGCCGGGACGCTTCGGAGCCGATATGCTGTCGAAAAGCGTCGTGTCGGCTTTTGCAGGGCCGTCGTAGAGGCCGTTGAAACGCTCGCTCACGGGAAGTCCGGCTTTATGGAAGACGGCGCGGTAGCGGGCGCGCGACGAGTCGAGCGGCAGCATGATTTTGTTTCTCTGGCGTGTCAGGGCGCGTTTGTTTGCACGGCCTTTGTTGATTGTCACGACTCTGACGCCGCGCAGACGGCAGAAGAACGACATGATTTTGGTACGCAGCACATTGTGAAGGTCGAGCATGCAGTCGGGCTTATACTGGCCGATAAGCTCCGATGTCAGGCGTCTCAGACCCGACGGGCCTTTGTAGTCATTCTTGACGTCGGCGCCGACGACGGTGAGATTTGCCGGCGCGTTGACAAAGAAGCCGGTCATCGCCGGCCGCGTCACCATCACGAAATTAACGTCGGGATAACAGCGGCACGCGCTGTAGAGTACGGGCACGGTCATGGCCACGTCGCCCATGGCCGAGAAACGCACCACAAGAACGCTGACCAGACCGCGGTCGTTGCCGCTACTTTGGCTGTTTCGAGCCATAGAGCACGGGGTTGGTGTCCTCGTCGTTATACATCTTCATCTGACGGTAGACTTTCATGTATTTGCGGCCCGCGGCGATGTCGTCGAGGAGGGTGTCGATGGCCGATGTGAGGTCGGTGCGCTGTTCGAGGAGCACGTCGAGTTTGGCCTGACAGCGAGCCTTGTGGGCCGCGTCGGCGTCGGGACGCTCGGTCTCGGCCTTCATGTGGTAGATCTTCAGCGCCAGTATCGACAGGCGGTCGAGCGCCCAGGCCGGGCTCTCGGTGTTGATTGTGGCGTCGGCTGCGACCTCGACGTCTTTATATTTGTGACGGAAATATGTGTCGAACTCCTCGACCATGTCGGTGCGGTCCTGATTTGACCTGTCGATGCGTCTTTTCAGGGCGAGAGCGGCCACGGGATCGATTTCGGGGTCGCGGATTATGTCTTCGAGGTGCCACTGCACGGCATCGATCATGTTTTTGGCGTAAAGAGTGTGGTCGATGGTGCCATCGGCATAGGGATTGGCAATCACGGCGTCGACGTCGTCGTATTTATGATAATCGGCGGTCGAACGCTCGAAAATTTCATAACATTTTTCGGCAAAAGTCATCTTGGGATAATGTTGTCGTTAGTTTGAAAAAAATAGATTAGACACAAAATTAAACTATTTTTCTGAAAAGGATGTCTCAATGGTGAAAAAACTCACTAATTTTGCAGTTACAAATGGAAACTAAAGGAATAACCGTCTATTGTGCGTCGAGCACGGCAGTCGCCGACAGCTATTTCGAGGCTGCCCGGGAGCTTGGTACCCTCATAGCCCGGAGCGGCCTCCCTCTTATAACGGGCGCCGGCAACATGGGTCTCATGGGCGCTGTCAACGACGCCGCTCTGGCTGCCGGAGGTGTCACTGTCGGTGTGATACCGCAATTTATGGTCGAACGCGGCTGGCATCACACCGGACTGTCGAGGCTGATTGTCACCGACGGCATGCACTCACGAAAAGAGACGATGGCCTCGCTGGCGCGCGGCGTCATCGCCCTGCCCGGCGGCATAGGCACATTCGAGGAGCTGATGGAGATTATCACCTGGCGTCAGCTGGGTCTCTATGACGGCAATATCGTCATTTATAATGTCGACGGCTATTATGACAATCTCCTGGCCATGCTCGGCACCGCCGTGGAGCGCGGTTTCATGAAAGCCGACCACAGGCGGCTATGGTCTGTCGCCGCAGATGCCGCCGAAGCCGTCGCAATGGCGACAGCCGAACCGTCGCCCCTCACACTCACCCCTAAATTCTGACCGCAGTGCCGCAAATGACAGATTCCATAATCACTCCGGTGATGCTTTCACCTGTGGCCGACAGCGCCGGCACACTGCTCTTCGACATCGATTCGATAGCGTCGCATCTGCCCGTGGCCGACACGGTCACATGTGCCGCCGCCGACAGCGTCGCCGCGGTCGCTGCAGTCACGGAGCGCGACCCTGACGCCTGGCTCGACGGCATCGAGGGGGCGTCGCGCCAGACAGGCATAGGCCGTGATTCGGGAATTCTGACGATACTTGTGCTGCTCTTTGTCTTTCTCGCCCTCAACGTCAGGAACAGCCGCCATATGTTCTCGCACTTTTTCGATGAGCTCGGTTCGTTCAAAGACCGAAACAACGCCTTCGACGAGCATACGTCGAACGAAACCCGTCTGACGCTGCTGCTTATCGGGCAGTTCATAGTCTGCGCCGGCATTCTCCTCTATGTCACGGTGACAGTAGAGAGCCGTCCCGACGACATCGGTATATTCACCGGCGTGGCACGTACGTCAGGGCTTATGGCCGCATACTATATATTTCAGCTCGCAGCCTACAATACAGTTGGTTATATCTTCACCTCGACCGAACGGCGGTCTGCCTGGATAGCCGGTTTCAATGCCTCGCAGTCGATGCTCGGCATAGCGCTTATCATCCCGGTTCTGCTGGCAGTTTTTTATCCTGCGGCCGATAAGGCTGTCATTGTGATAGCTGCAAGCCTCTATTTTATAGCGCGACTACTGTTTATTGTCAAAGGTTTTAGAATTTTTTTCATAAATTTTTCATCTCTGCTCTATTTTATTTTGTACCTTTGCGCCTTAGAAATAATACCTGTATTATTTGTATATAAGATGGCCTTGATGATAGTCTAAGGCCTCGTTAAATTCTGTAACGCACACAATAGTGAAAATAAACAAGATACTCGTTTCTCAGCCCAGACCCGCATCTGAAAAATCACCGTATTTTGAAATTGCAGACAAATACGGAGTAGAAATTGTTTTCCGCCCTTTTATAAAAGTCGAAGGTTTGAGCGCCAAGGAATTCCGTCAGCAGAAAGTGTCGATTCTCGACCATTCGGCAGTGATTTTCACCGCCAAGACCGCCATCGACCATTTTTTCAGACTTTGCGAGGAAATGAGAGTGAATATCCCCGACACGATGAAATATTTCTGCACCAGCGATACCATCGCCAACTATCTCCAGAAATATATCGTCTATCGCAAACGCAAGATTTTCTCGTCGAAGACCGGCCATCTCGCCGACCTTCTGCCCTCGATGCTCAAACACAAGAACGAGAAATTCCTCTTTGCCGTCTCTGATGTCAACAACGGCTCAGACTCGCAGCTTCTCGCCGACAACAATCTCACCTACACACGTGCCGTTATGTACCGCACTGTCAGCAATGACTTTGCCGCCGACGAGCCGTTTGATTACGACATGCTTGTCTTCTTCAGTCCCCAGGGCATCGAGTCTCTGTCGAAGAACTTCCCTGATTTCAATCAGGGCGATATCAAAATCGCCACTTTCGGCGCCACTACCGCCAAAGCTGTCAAAGACGCCGGGCTGCGCCTTGACATCGAGGCTCCGTCGGTCGAGGCTCCGTCGATGACAGCCGCCCTCGATTTATATCTGTCGAAAACGGCCGGCAAGTGATAAAAACCAGGCTATATAAGAAAGAAAAACTTTGTTCCGCTGTCGCAATCGAGCAACTCTTTAGCCGCGACAGCCACACTGACGGTGCGCTTGCCTATCCGCTGCGCGCCGTTTGGCGTCTTAATCCCCGCCGCAGCAGTGACGCGCCTCTGTGTTTTCTCGTTTCTGTTCCCAAAAAGCGCCTGCGCCATGCCGTCGACCGTGTCGCCATGCGCCGCCGTGTCCGCGAGGCCTACAGGCTCAACCGTCATGATGTCGCGCTGCCCGACGGTGTCAGAATCGACATCGCCTTCATCTATGTCGCTTCGGGGCTGAAACCTTATCAGAGTGTCGAGAGCGCTGTCCGCCGTCTGCTTGAAGCGGTCGCCGCTTCTGTGAACACTCCGGCAAAGATATCTGAATCTCTCCCCTCTTCCTCCTCGCAAGATGAAAACAGGCCCGGTTAAAAGAATCTGCAAGTCGGCCGACAGAATCGTTGTCGCCATACTCAGTCTGCCTATACTTTTTTACCGCGGAGCCATCTCGCCGATGCTGCCGCCGAGCTGCCGCTATACACCGACATGCAGCCGATATGCTCTCGAGGCCCTGCGCCGCCACGGCGCAATCAAAGGCTCGTGGCTCGCCATCAGACGCATCCTGCGCTGCCATCCATGGGGCGGCAGCGGTTACGACCCTGTGCCATGAAACGACGCGACATCACTGACTTCGATGACGTCCACACCCACAACCGTCAGGCCGGCGCCAATGCCGTCATAAACCTTTATGCCGGCGAGCAGCCCGATGACGCGGGCCGATTCTACAGCATAGGTATACATCCCTGGCATACGGCCGGCATGAGCGACGCGCGGCTCGATGAGCTGATGGCGTCGATGCGCCTCGCCATAGAAACACACCCCAACGTCGTGGCTGTCGGCGAAGCCGGCATCGACCGCCTGCGGGGAGCCGATCCTGAGCGCCAGGAGGAAATATTCTTGCGCCAGATAGGTCTGAGCCGCGAATACGACCTGCCGCTCATCATCCACGCCGTCAAATCTTATGACAGACTCATCGCCCTGCGGCGCCGTCTGCGTCCGTCGCAACGCTGGATTATCCACGGTTTCCGAGGCAAGCCCGAACTGGCGAGAATGTTGCTCGACGCCGGTTTCGACCTGTCGCTGGGGCGTCTTTACAATCCCGCCACTCTGATAGCAATCCCCGCGTCGCGGCGCTTCGCCGAGACCGACGAGGATTTTTAGAATTCATTCATGACGATTACGATGCGACGGTTATCTGTCGTGACGAGACAGTACCAGACGGTCGCGTTGTCGCTGCTGCGCGCCTCTGCGGCGGCATAGCGCAGCGCCAGCGGCTCGCCGTCGACTGTCAGTGAGGCTTTTTCGAGTCTTAAGGGGATAGAGGCGGCCTGTTCTCCCGCGTCGAAGACGATGCGGCGTCCGGCCGTGATGTCGACGATGGTATATCGTCCGCGCCCGTCTGTCTCGAAGATGATGCCGCCCTCGTCATAGCGCAGTGTCAGGCCGTCAGAGACATATCTCATCGACCTGTCGCCGAGCTGGTCGCTGATATCGGGAGCGCGGTCGGTCTGTGTGACGGTGACTTTGACGGTGAGCGGTGCCGGGCGCCCGACATAGGCGCTGACGATGGCGCTGCCTGCGCCTTTGGCTTCGACGATGACCTTGCGACGGCTGACGTCGGCCTCGGCGGTGACGACGCTTTCGTCAGACGAGCTGACAGTGAAGGCGTCGGCGTCGCTGACGGTGATTTCGGCGCGTTCGCCGGTTTCGAGGGTGATTTCGGCGGCGCTCAGCGAGGGATTGACGACAATCTCTTTGCGGTCTTTGCCGCAGCCGGCGAGGAGGAGGGTGAGAAATATGGCGGTGATAAGCTGTTTCATGGCCTGACATGGATTATGAGAGTGCCGCGGAGTCGTCGGTTGTTATAGGCTATGACATGTCGGCCTGTGCCCAGGTCGCTCAAACTTATGCTCTCCTCCCCGACAGTTTTGCCGTCGACGGTCCACGTCACGTCTGAGGCTATATAAGGGCTGTAGAGAGTCAGAATGCGGTCGGCGGCGATGGAATATACAGCTTTGAGCGGCCGGCGCGGTTCTCCGCTTTCTGACGGCGGTGTGTAGGGCTGTCCGACACTGTCTCCCCAGACATATTCGACAAGTTCGGGCATCGTGACAAATGGGTTGCCGCAGCCCTGTGCCTCGCTTATCACCCTGTCGCGCTGACGCTCGAAGTCGTCGACCGGGTCGTCGCGGTGCCACGCGAGCAGCAGACGCCGGCTGTAGAGGTTGAGCAGCGGCCAGTCTCCGTCGAGGTATATCATCGGCCCGTAGCTTTGCCAGAACGACATCGGCCAGACGGCGGCCATATACATGAAAATGCGGGCGAAGTCACCCTTGTAGCAGTCGGCCGGCTCGAAGACATTGGTCTCGGTCGAGGCTATCGTGGCGATGCCGCTGCGCCAGAATCCGTTGTCGCAGAGGGCTTCTTCGACCTTGCCGGGCGGATAGTCGCGTTTGTAGGCTATGACATCGAAGTTGGCCGGCACGAGGTTGACGAGATCTCTGACGATGCTGTCGCCGTAGACACCGCCCCACCATGCCGCCGGCGCTACCGGCAGCAGTTCGATGCCCTGCGGCGGTTCGACGGCGATGTTGCCGAGCCGATAGTCGCGGCTGTCTGAGTAGAAGTCGGTCAGCGACCCGTCGTCTCTGACGGCATAGCGGCCGGTTACGGCCCATGCGCCCGAGGCCCCGAGAGTTGAGGTGACGAGCGCCGTGGGGCGTGTCAGTCTGATTTTAGCTGTGATCTCACGGCCTGTCAGTCCGCGGAAATCGTCAGGCAGGGCGGCTGCTGACGACAAGGCTGCCAGGCTTATAAGCAGAATCGATGTCGCCTGATTTATCATGCCGCTCCCTGTGATGGCGGACGCACGCCGGCCTGGGGAGCCGAGACGTTGAACCGGCGTGTAAACCGTCGGCCCGTCGCCGGGTCGGTAATGCTGACGACGCCGTCGCCGATTTCAATCACCGAGCGCTGCAGAGAGGTGACTTCGGGCGGCAGCATCAGAATGGCGCGCACGCGGCCGTTCTGGTCGCAGATCTGAAGTCCGGCGTCTGTCACGGTCCACAGGTTGCCCTTCGAGTCGAAGGCCATGCCCGAGACGGTCAGCTGTGTCGGAGTGTAGCTGTGGAGATAGTAGAAGCGCTGGCCATAGCGGCGTTCGCCCGTTGTTCTGTCGATTATATACTGATTGAGCCAGTTGCCGCCGGCATCGGCCACGGCGACGAGGCTGCCGTCGGGATAGACGGCCTCGACGACGGCGTCAGTCACCGCGAGAGGTGCCGACTGCTCTGTTTTCCAGACCCGGTCGTCGGAGAGTATCTCTTTGAGCAGGCCATTGCCGCTCGGTTTTGCCGCCAGCGGCCGGCTCCAGAGAGTCGTCATCATGTCGGCGAATATCTCGTTGCTGCGTCTGACGCTATGGACGCCCTCGCCCCAGTCGAACGCGCAGTCGTAGCCGGCGAAATCGAGTGCCGTGCCCAGCATGGCGTTGGCTTCGTACCATGAACCGAAAATCGGGTTCCAGCAGTCGTCATATCCGTCCTGGATGAAGAGTCTGATGTCGCGCGGCTCTGATTTGCGCACGAGCGCCTGAAGCTCGTTGCCGCCGCGCATAGGCACGAATGTGCCGCAGCCGCTGTAGACCTTGCCGAAGAGATCGGGACGGTTCCATGCGGCCACGAAGGCGGCGATGCCGCTGCTGCTGAGACCCATTATCATACGCTGCTGCGGGTCGTCGGTGATTGTGGCGCGTTTGCCGACGATTGTCCTGACGGCAGGCAGCAGCTCCGTCTCGAGAAATGAGGCGAAGCGGCCGTCGATGGCGTCGAACTCGTTGCTGCGGTTATATCTGACGACTTCTCCGTCGGCGTCACGCACGACGCCGGGCTGGAGGAAGACGCAGACGGTCGGGGGCATCACGCCGCTCCGGGTCAGGCTGTCGATATGGGCCGAGGCGTTGCACAGCTCGCCGTCGAGTCCGATATACAGGGCGCAGGTGTCGCCTGCGGCAATGTCTGCGGGAACGGCGACGACATAGCTGTGGGTCGTCCCGGGATAAATAGCCGAATTGTCGAGCGACGCCTCGGTCTTGTCGTAGGCGGCGTCGGCGATGATGGCCGATGAGGCCGCAACGAGCGTGAGCAGCAGTTTTTTCATGGCAAGAGGATTATAAGGTGGCCTTTAAAATTTCTTTATGGCCTCGACGGCAAGGCGGTATGAGAGTTCGCCGAAACCGGCGATTGTGCCGCGGCATACGGGGGCTATGAGCGAGCGGTGTCTTATTTCCTCGCGGGCCGCGATGTTGGAGAGATGTATCTCGACCACGGGCGTCCCTATGGCGGCGATGGCGTCGGCTATGGCGAGCGAAGTGTGG